>DAIMKK010000035.1:0-12517 GCA_036721745.1 Pseudolabrys sp.
CGGCATCGGCCTTGTCCGCCGCGATCGCCGCCGCAACGCGATCTTTGTCGAAGCGCGCGCAGGCGCGCACCTTGCCGGGGGCAGTGAAGTCCACCACCAGCATGCGCACCGGGCCATCGGTCTGGGTCTGCAAAATGAAGCGGCCGTCGATCTTCAAGGCCGAGCCAAGCATGACGGTGAGCACCACGGCCTCGCCCAGAAGCTTGGCGATCGGCTTCGGATAAGCATGGCGCGTGAGAATTTCGTCGACCACTGGCCCGAGCCGCACCACGCGGCCGCGCAGGTCGAGCGACGCCACTTCGAACGGCATGACGGTGTCATCGGCGGATGTAGCCGACGGCGCGCGGGAGGGAATCGCGATTTCGGGGTTGCTCATCGCCCTTATGTAGCGCGGTCCGCGCGAATTGCTACCGGGCGTCCGCGTGCAGGCACCAGGCCAACAGGCCCTTCTGGGCGTGCAGCCGGTTTTCCGCCTCGTCGAACACCACCGATTGCGGCCCGTCCATCACCTCGTCGGTGACCTCGTGGCCGCGGTGGGCCGGCAGGCAATGCATGAACAACGCGTCCGGCCTGGCCTTTGACATCAGGCGGGCATTGACCTGATAGCGCTTGAGCACGTTGTGGCGCGTCTTGGCGTCGCGGTCGCCCATCGAGACCCAGGTGTCGGTGACCACGCAGTCGGCGTCCTTCACCGCGGCTTCCGGGTCATCGCCGATCTTGATCGCGGCACCGGACGTTTTTATCCAGTCCATCAGCCATTTCTTTGGCTTAAGCTCGGCCGGCGTCGCCACCCGCAGTTGGAACTCGAAACGCTCGGCCGCGTGCATCCAGGATGTCAGCACGTTGTTGCTATCGCCGGTCCAGGCCACCGTGCGGCCACGGATTGACCCGCGTTTTTCCTCGAACGTCATCACGTCGGCCAGCACCTGGCAGGGATGCGAGCGCCGGGTGAGACCGTTGATTACCGGCACGCTGGCGTGGCGTGCGAGTTCGGCCACCGCCTCGGGATCGAGAATGCGGATCATGATGGCGTCGACATAGCGCGAGAGCACGCGCGCGGTGTCGGCCAGCGTCTCGCCGCGGCCGAGTTGCATTTCCTGCGCGGTGAGCATGATCGCCTCGCCGCCAAGCTGGCGCATGGCGACGTCGAACGACACGCGCGTGCGCGTCGAGGGCTTGTCGAAGATCATCGCCATCGTCTTGCCGGCAAGCGGCTCGCTGACGACCCCCCGTGCGCGCGCGGCCTTTATGGCGCGGCTATTGTCGATCAGCCCGGTCAACACCGGCTTGGAAACGTCGATCAGATCGAGGAAGTGGCGCACGCCGTTTCCGGTCATGATGCCGCCTCCTGCTTGGCCGGCCGAGGATGAGCCTTCGCCAGCCGGGCGCAAGCGCGATCGATGCGCGCGAACGCCTCCGTGATCTCGTTTTCGCCGATAATCAGCGACGGCAGCAGCCGCACCACATTGTCGCCGGCGGCGACTGTGATCATCTTTTCGTTGCGTAGTTCGTCCACCATTTCGGATGCCGGCGGCACCATGCGCAACCCGATCAGCAGGCCCTCGCCGCGCACTTCCGCGATCACCGAGGCGTGGCGGTCTTTCAACTCAGCCAGCCGCTGCTTGAGCACGATCGAATTCTTCCGCACCCGGTCGAGGAAGCCGTCGGCCGTGATCACGTCGAGCGCCGCGTTGCCGGCTGCCATCGCGAGCTGATTGCCGCCGAAGGTCGAGCCATGGCTGCCGGTGGTCATGCCCTTGCCCGCTTCCGCCGTCGCCAGGCAGGCGCCGATCGGAAACCCGCCGCCGAGCGCCTTCGCCAGCGTCATGATGTCGGGCGTGACACCGGTATGCTCATAGGCGAACAGGTCGCCGGTGCGCCCGACGCCGGTCTGGATCTCGTCGAAGATCAGCAGCAGGCCGTGGTCGTCGCAAAGTTTGCGCAAGGCACGCAGGAAAGCGTGCGGTACCACCCGTACGCCGCCCTCGCCCATGATCGGCTCGATCAGGATGGCGCCGGTCTCAGGACCGATCGCTTTCTTCACCGCTTCAAGATCGCCGAACGGCACCTGGTCGAAACCCGGCACCGGTGGGCCGAAGCCTTCGAGATATTTCTTGTTGCCGGTCGCGGCGATTGCGGCCAGCGTCCGGCCGTGGAACGCGCCTTCGAAGGTGATGATACGATACCGCCCGGGCTTGCCGCAGGCGAATTGATATTTGCGCGCCATTTTGATCGCGCATTCGATCGCCTCGGCGCCGGAATTCTGGAAAAAAACCGTGTCGGCAAAGCTTAACCTGCACAGCCGGTCGGCCAGCCGTTCGCCTTCCGGAATGCGGTACAGGTTGGAGACGTGCCAGAGCTTCTGCGCCTGCTCGGTCAGCGCCGCGACCATGTAGGGATGCGCGTGGCCGAGCGCATTGACGGCGACGCCCGAGGTAAAATCGAGATAGCGCTCGCCCTCAGGCGTGAACAGCCAAGCGCCCTCACCCCGCTCGAAAGCGAGATCGACGCGCGCATAGGTCGGCAATAGATGCGAGCTCACGGCCTGTTTCTTCCGCCTAGACATCTTGTTTGCGCATGATCTTTTCCGAAAACCGGTACCCACTTTTCGGGATCATGCGCGAGCCGAAAAGAAATGTGCCGCCTCGCCGGGCGGCACTTTTTTCATTCTATTGCCGGGCGTTGCCCTGTCAACACGGCCGCGGCGTACCGTTTACCGACTCAATTATGCCGCAAGTGCCGATTCAATTGGAAAACTGTTGGTAGCTGGGGTCAGGGGGGTTGCAAACGCTTGCACGAGAGTCACTCCATATTGTAGCGTTTTGGCCGTCTAGTACGACATCTCGTGCTAGGAGCGATTTCTAGTTCATTCCTGAAGCGTACGCGTCAGGCGCGCGAAGCCGCGCCCGACGACGGGGACGGATTCTACCCAAAGCCTTGAAAGGCTAGGAGAAAACCCGATGAGCTGGACCGACGAAAGGGTCGCACTCCTGACGAAACTGTGGGCGGACGGCCTGTCCGCCAGCCAGATCGCGGCCGAACTCGGCGGGATCACCCGCAATGCGGTGATCGGCAAAGTCCACCGCCTTGGCCTCTCCGGGCGCGCCAAGAGCCCTTCCTCGTCCAGCCCAAGGCCGCGCAAGGCGCGTTCTTCCGGCATGCTGCGGGGGCCACGATCGTCGATGCGCGGCAATACCGCGCTGGCTTACGATTACGAGCCCGAGCCCGAACCGGAGCTGATCGAAATCCCGCTCGAGCAGCGCAAGACCCTGCTGCAGTTGACCGATAAAACCTGCCGTTGGCCGATCGGCGATCCGGGCAGTGCGGAATTCTTCTTCTGCGGCGGCGAAAACGCTAACGAGCAGACTTATTGCGCCTATCACTCGCGGGTCGCTTACCAGCCCATGAGCGACCGCCGGCGCGACAAGCGCCCTTTTCGGGGTTAGCTCAGCTCGCCCGCCCGAAGCGGTCGTCGAGCGAATAGCCGGCCCCGCGCACGGTGCGGATCGGGTCGGCCATGTGGCCGCGGTTGATGGCCTTACGCAGCCGGCCGACATGCACGTCCACGGTGCGCTCGTCGATATAGATATCGCTGCCCCAGACGCCGTCGAGCAATTGCTCGCGCGAGAACACACGGCCCGGGCGCTCCATCAAGAACTCCAGCAGGCGGTACTCGGTCGGCCCGAGATCGATGGGGCGGCCGCTGCGTGAAACCCGTTTCTTTTCCCGATCGAGTTCGATGTCGCCGATGTTGAGCACGAGCGCGACCCGCTCGGGGTTGGCACGGCGCAACAGCGCGCGCACGCGCGCCAGAAGTTCAGGCACCGAGAACGGCTTGACGATGTAATCGTCGGCGCCGGTGGCGAGCCCGCGCACCTTTTCGCTTTCCTCGCCGCGGGCGGTGAGCATGATGATCGGCAGTTGGCGGGTTTCCGGCCGCGCGCGCAGACGGCGGCACAGCTCGATGCCGGACAGGCCCGGCAGCATCCAGTCGAGCACCACCAGATCCGGGCTGCTCTCCTTGAGGCGGGTGTCGGCCTCGTCGCCGCGCGCGGCAGTCTCAACCTCGTAGCCTTCTGCCTCGAGATTGTAGCGGAGCAGCATGGTGAGCGGCTCTTCGTCCTCCACGATCAGGATGCGCGCGTTCATGCGAAGCCTCGTTATCTTTCGGTCGCCGCCCGCAGCGCGGGGATGGTCGTCGTGTCGCCCTTCGGTCTGTGCTCCGTGAGTGGCCTGCCTTCAATAACGTAGTGCACCGTCTCGGCGATATTGGTGGCGTGGTCGCCCATGCGCTCGATGTTCTTGGCACAGAACAAGAGATGAATACAGAAAGTGATATTGCGCGGGTCTTCCATCATATAAGTGAGCAATTCACGGAACACCGAGGTACAGACGGCGTCTATCTCCTCGTCGCCGCGCCACACCGCCATCGCCTTGCTGTCGTCGCGGCGCGCATAAGCATCGAGCACGGCTTTCATCTGACCGAGCACCAGATCGGCCATATGCTCGACACCGCGGATCAGCTTGGGCGGCGGGAATTCGCCATTGAGCGCGATCACCCGCTTGGCGATGTTCTTGGCGAGATCGCCGATACGTTCGAGATCGTTGGCGATCCGCAGGGCGCCGACGATCTCGCGCAAATCGACCGCCATTGGTTGACGGCGAGCGATGGTCAGCACTGCCTTTTCCTCGATCTCGCGCTGCAAGGTATCGATATTGGCGTCCGCCTGCGTGATGCGTGTCGCGAGCGCGCTGTCGCGTTTAGCCAGCGCATCGACGGAATCGGCGACCTGTTTTTCGGCGAGGCCGCCCATCTCGGCCACCATGCGTGCGATGTCTTGCAGATCGGTGTCGAAGGCCTTCGTCGTGTGCAGATCGTTCATTATTGTTGTCCTTCCGTCGCAAGCACTTTAGTTGCGCATGATCTTATCCGAAAACCGGTTTCCACTTTTCGGGATCATGCGCTAGCCGAAGCGACCGGTTATATAATCCTGGGTACGGCGATCGTTAGGAGTGGTGAACATACGCGTGGTTTCGCCGTATTCGACCAACTCGCCGAGATACATGAAGGCGGTGAAGTCGGACACGCGCGCGGCCTGCTGCATGTTGTGAGTCACGATGGCGATCGTGTAGTCGTCCTTGAGTTCGTCAATCAACTCCTCGATCTTGGCGGTGGAGATCGGGTCGAGCGCCGAGCACGGCTCGTCGAACAGGATCACCTCCGGCCGTACCGCAACGGTGCGGGCGATGCAAAGCCGCTGTTGCTGGCCGCCGGATAGCGAGAGCCCGTTGGCGTTGAGCTTGTCCTTGACCTCTTCCCATAAAGCGGCGCGTTGCAGCGCATGCTGCACGCGGCCCTCCAGGTCGGATTTCGGTAGCCGCTCGTACAGCCTGATGCCGAACGCGATATTCTCGAAAATCGTCATCGGGAACGGCGTCGGCTTCTGGAACACCATGCCGACCTTGGCGCGCAGCAAATTGAGGTCCTGCGAAGGGCTGAGAATATCCTCGTCGTCGAGTTGTACATGCCCGGTGGCGCGCTGGTTGGGATAAAGGTCGTACATGCGGTTGAGGACACGCAGCAGCGTGGACTTGCCGCAGCCGGACGGGCCGATGAAGGCGGTCACCTTGCCCTGATAAAGCGAGCAGTTGATGTCTTTCAGGGCGCGATTGGCGCCATAAAAGAAATCCAGGTTCCGGATCGAAACCTTTTCCAACAGATCTTCGGCGCTGGACGCTGCGTGGGTAACGTTCGGTACCGTGAATGTTGCTACACTCATGATGATTTTCTCTGTGCCGCTAACAGCCGGGCGATAATGCTGAGCGCAAGCACCGCCAAGGTAATGATCAGCGCTCCCGTCCATGCCAGCTTCTGCCAGTCCTTGTAGGGACTGAGCGCGAATTGGAAGATGACGACCGGCAAGCTGGCGACCGGAGCATTCAAGTCGGTGCTCCAGAACTGATTATTGAGCGCGGTGAACAGCAATGGCGCGGTTTCGCCGCTGATGCGCGCAATCGCCAGCAGCACTCCGGTGATCATGCCGGCGCGCGCGGCGCGGTAGGCGACCTTGGTGATCATCAGCGCGCGCGGCAGGCCTATGGAAGCGGCGGCTTCGCGCAGCGTATCGGGCACCAAGGTGAGCATGTCCTCGGTGGTGCGCACCACCACCGGCACCACGATCACTGCCAGCGAGACGGCTCCGGCCCAGCCGGAGAAATGGCCCATCTGCGCGACCATGATCTCGTAGACGAACAGGCCGATCACGATCGACGGCGCGCTGAGCAAGATGTCGTTGATGAAGCGCACGACGGTGCTCAATTTGTCGTAACGGCCATATTCCGCCATGTAGGTGCCGGCGAGTATGCCGAGCGGCGTGCCGATCGCCACCGCGATCGTCGTCATGACCAGGCTGCCGATGATCGGATTGAGCAGACCACCGGCCGCGCCCGGCGGTGGCGTCATCTCGGTGAACACCGCCAGCGACAGCCCGCTGAAGCCTTCCCACAGCAGCACGCCGAGAATCAGCACGAGCCAGCTCAGACCGAAGGCCGTCGCGGCAAAGGACAGCCCCATCGTGATGACGTTGCGGCGGCGGCGCTTGGCATAGAGCGGAGAAGAGGCGCCCGATATCATGACCATGGTCAAGCTCCAACCCGCGCGTTGAGACGCATCAACATCAGGCGCGCGAAAGCGAGCACGATGAAAGTGATCACGAACAGGATGAGGCCGAGCGCGATCAACGACGACGTATAGAGATCGCCGACCGCCTCGGTGAACTCGTTGGCGATGGTAGCCGAAATGGTCGTTCCAGGCGCCAGGATCGAGCCGGAAATGCGATGCGCATTGCCGATTACGAAAGTCACGGCCATGGTTTCGCCGAGCGCGCGGCCCAAGCCCAGCATGACGCCGCCGATCACGCCGACCCGGGTAAATGGCAGCACCACGTAGCGCGCCACCTCCCAAGTGGTGCAGCCGAGACCATAGGCTGCCTCCTTGAGCACCGACGGAACCGCTTCGAAAACGTCGCGCGAGATCGAGGTAATGAACGGCAGCACCATGATGGCAAGGATGAGACCGGCGGTCAGGATCCCGATGCCATAGGGCGGCCCTTCGAACAAAGTGGAGAGCACCGGCACATGGCCGAACACGGTGATCAGGAACGGCTGCACGTATTGCTGCAGGAACGGCGCGAACACGAACAGGCCCCAGATGCCGTAAATGATGCTGGGAATGCCTGCGAGTAGCTCGATGGCGATGCCGATCGGACGGCGCAGCCACATCGGGCACAATTCGGTGAGAAACAACGCGATGAACAGGCCGACCGGCACCGCGATCAGCATGGCGATAAAGGAAGTGACGACGGTGCCGTAGATCGGGGCGATGGCGCCGAATTTTTCGGTAACCGGGTTCCAACTCGTCTGGGACAGAAAGCTGAAGCCGAAGGTGTGCAAAGCCGGCCACGAACCGCGGATCAGCGAAACGATGATCCCGCCGAGGATGACGAGAACCATAATGGCAGCGGCACGCGTGAGGTGCCGGAACGCCGCGTCGCCCAACCGCAGACGCCCGAGAACCTTGGCCCGGTCGACCTGCTCAGAGGCCGACATGACCCCGCCCTGCAATGCAACATCAACCACGGATGGTCTCCCGGCGGGTTGCATCCGGCTCTCCCTTTGGCTCAAGCGCGTCCGGGGGAGCCACTCAAGCGGCCCGCTGGCCGCAATACAAGCCGTCTGTTCGGCGGCAGTGGACAAGGAAAGGGCGCCATGACGGCGCCCTTTCCCGATTGCCATCGGATCAATTGGTCATCGCGTAGAGCGGCTTGCCGCTGGCATCCTTGATATCGCTCTTCCACTTGGCCTGGATCAGATTTACGACGCTGTCGGGCATCGGAATGTAATCGAGGCTCTCGGCCATCTTGCCGCCGTTCTTGTACGCCCAGGCGAAGAACTTGAGTGCTTCGCTGGTAGCGGCCGGGTCTTTCGGCTGCTTCGGCACGAGGATGAACGTGGCGCCGGCGATCGGCCAGGACTTGGCGCCTGGCGAGTCGGTGATGATCATGTAGAAGCCTGGCGCCTGCGCCCAGTCGGCGCCGGCCGCGGCGGCCATAATGGCCTCGGGGGTCGCGACGACAACCTTGCCATCCTTATTGACCATCTTGGTGGTGGTCAGGTGGTTCTGCTTGGCATAAGCGGTCTCGACATAACCGATCGAGCCTTTGGTCTGAGCGACGTTATTGGCAACGCCTTCGTTGCCCTTAGCGCCGATGCCAGCCGGCCACTCGACCGACGTATTGCTGCCGACCTTCGACTTCCAATCCGCGCTCACCTTCGACAGATAATTGGTGAAAACGAAAGTGGTGCCGGATCCGTCCGCGCGGTGCACGAGCGCGATCGCCTGTGACGGCAGCTTCACATTCGGATTCTGCTTCTTGAGCGCCGCGTCGTCCCAGGTCTTGATCTCGCCGAGATAAATCTTGGCAAGGGTCGGACCGTCGATGGTCAGATCGCCGCTCTTGATACCGTCGAGGTTTACGACCGGCACGATGCCGCCCATCACGGTCGGAAACTGGATGACGCCGATCTTATCCAACTCTGCCGGCTGCAGCGGCATGTCGGATGCGCCGAACGTCACGGTACGCGCGGTGATCTGCTTGATGCCGCCGCCGGAACCGATCGACTGATAGTTCAGTCCGTTACCGGTGTCCTTTTTGTAGGCGTCGGCCCATTTGGCGTAAATCGGATAGGGGAAGGTGGCGCCGGCGCCGGAAATGTCGGCGGCCTGAGCCGGAACGAAGGCAGCGGCGGCGATGAAACCGGCGGCTGCCCAAATTGTGGACCTTGTCGTCCAATGTTTCACGGGGTCTCTCCATGTTGGCGGCCAAAAAGCGTGCGCGGGGCAAGTTGCCCTGATCTCCGCCTTTGCGCCCGGGATCCGGGCGACCGCTGTTGCTCTAAGACGCTCTCCAAGACTGAGCTTCGGACAGGTTTTTTTCTTCGCGTTGGATCGAGAGGTTCCGAAGTCGAGGCCAGCCATAGGCGTCGCATGTCACCGTTCTATAAATGTTTGGTGACAATCACATGACAATTTAACCGTTTGATTTTGCTTCTAATTCGTTCGCTGGCGTGGAATCGGGGGTGTGTAACGGCAGATGCATGGTGAAGGTCGCGCCCTCGCCCGGCGTGCTCTCGATGTTCAGGCGGCCGCCGTGGCGGTTGAGCACGTGCTTGACCAACGCCAAGCCCAATCCGGTTCCCCCTTGCGCCCTGCTGTCGGCGACATCGACCCGGTAGAACCGCTCGGTCAGGCGCGGCAGATGTTCGGGCGCGATTCCAGGGCCGTAATCGCGTACGCCTAAGCGCACCTCCGGCACACCGGCACGGGTTTGGCTGCGCGCGAGCGTAATATCGATCCGCTTACCGGCGGCGCCGTATTTAAGTGCGTTCTCCACCAGGTTTTCGAGTGCGCGGATTAATTCGTCGCGGTCGCCGAGCACGATCAGGGCGTCCGGCGGCGCGGCAACCTTGATCTCAACTTCACGGTCGCGCGCCAATGTCTGCAATCCATCGGTCACTTGGCGCACGATCGGCGCCAGGTCGAGCGGCGTGCTCGGCTGCAGATGCGCGTTGAGTTCGATGCGCGACAATGAGAGCAGATCGTCGATCAGGCGAGCCATGCGGGTGGCCTGCCCCTGCATGATGCCTAAGAATTTCTCGCGCGCCGCCGGATCGTTCTTGGCGGGGCCCTGCAAGGTCTCAATAAAGCCCAGCAATGCGGCGAGCGGCGTACGCAATTCATGGCTGGCATTGGCGATGAAGTCGGCGCGCATTTCCTCGACCCGGCGCAGCGGGGTGAGGTCGTTGAACGTCATCAGCAGAATGTCGGCGCGCGCGTCGCCGACGTTCACCAGTTTCACCGGCGTCACGAAGGCTTCGAACCAGCGGTCGAGCGGCACACGCTCGAAGAATTCGACCCGTTGCGGCGTCCGGCTGGCGGTGGCGCGCCGGATTGCATCGACCAATTCGGGCATGCGCAACGTGATCAAGGCCGGCTCTCCGCGGCGCAGCGCCGGCGCGATCGCCGACGCCGCCACGTTGAAGGCAATGACGCGGCCGTCGCGGTCGAGTACGATCGCTGGTCCGGGCAGCCCGCCGATCAGCGACTCGATCAGCACCGCATGCGGTTGCGCGGTGGTGCGGTCGTAAATCGGCAGCTCCAATCCGGAATGGGCATCCGCGCCCAACCTGCCGAGCAGCGCAAGCCAAGCCCCACGCAAGCGGCTTGGCCAATCCGCGCCGCGCCGCAAATTTGCACTGTTGTCTTCGCTCGCCATGATCAATCGGCGTTGATTTTATCGGTATCGATCTCGCTGCGGAGCGGCGCCGTCACGCTTTTCACCGGATGCAACGCAGGTTTAGCACGCGCACCCCGCATATTGAGTACAATTTCCCGCGTGCCTAAAATAATCAGCGCGACGACGAACGGCACCAAATAATAAAGCATCCGAAACAACAGCAAGCCCGCCAGCACACTTTCCTTGTCGAATTGCCACAAGGCTACCAGCATGGCGGCGTCGAACACGCCGAGGCCACCGGGCGCATGGCTGGCGAAGCCGAGTAGCGTCGCCGATACGAACACCACCGCTAGCGTCACGAAACCGATATTCGGCTCATTCGGCAGCAGCATGTACATGGCAAGCGCGCAACAGCCGAGGTCGAGAATTCCGATGCAGATCTGCAGCAGCGTGGACGGCCCGCTCGGTAGATTCACTTTCCATTCGCCCCGTCCGATTTCGCGCGGCGCGCTCCAGACCCAGCCGAGATAGGAAGCGAGCACCGTCAGGATAGCCGCCGCAATGCAGCGGTTGGCCCAGTTCGGAAGCTGATCGATCCAGCCCGCGGCCTGCGGTGTATAGGCGACGCCGAGGCCGAGTACTGTCGCGTTTCCTAGCCAGAACGTCAGGCCCGCTATGAAACAGATTTTGGCCACCTCGATAGCGTCGAGCCCGTAGGCCGAGTAAATGCGGTAGCGCACCGCACCCCCGGTGAACACAGTGGCTCCGACATTGTGGCCGATCGAATAACTGGTGAAACCGGCCAGCGCCGCGACCCGATACGGGATTTCCTTCCGCCCAATCGTGCGCAGTGCGAACCAGTCGTAGAACGTGAGCGTGAAATAGGCACAAGCGACGAATGCGGCGGCCGCAAGAATGTGGCGCTTCTCGGTCGCCTTCAGCGCGGCGATGATCTCGTCGACTTTGGTATCGCGCAACATATGGATCAGCACCACCACCGCCACGGTGATGATGGCCAGACTGATAAGCACGCCGATCCTATTCCAGCCTATTTTGTTCTGGAAAAATCGCGCCCCCGCGCGCAGCAAATTGAGCATCTCTCCTCCGGCACTCGATCTCGGTTTTACCCGAGATCGGCTCCTTTAAAACGCAAGTCGGCTATAGACGACTTGCGGCGCACAGGTCCCTCGGCCAAGCGACCCCGCGGCGCCGCGCACCCTGACAGCGCATTATGAGACCCAACTAGCAGAACTCATTCCCGAGCGCGAGTGGACTGCCGCCCGTCCGCGCGATTTGCTAGATTGCACTGTGAACGGCCACACGGCTCAACAAAGGCCGATTGGAGGACACCCCCATGAGCGAGCTCGATCTTTCCCTGCCGCGCCGCGCATTACTTCAAAGCGCCGCTACCGGCCTCGGCGCCGGCCTGTTGTCCGGCCTTTCCCCCATCGTGCAGGCGCAAACCGCCTCTGCCGGCGACGAGATATGGAACCATGAATATTGGGCGAAAAAAGGCGACGTGAAGCTTAATCTTTGGCGCAAACGCATTGGCGCGCCCAAGCCAGGCGCACCGGCGCTGCCGGTTGTGTTCTTGGTGCACGGGTCATCGAACTCGGCGCGCTCCTCCTATGACCTCACCGTGCCTGGCAAGGGTGAATATTCGCTCATGAACGTGCTGGCGCGCTACGGTTATGACGTTTGGACCATGGACCATGATGGCTACGGCCACTCCGGTTCATCCGGCAATAATTCCGACATCGCCAGCGGTATTGAGGATCTCAAGGCTGCGATTCCGGTCGTCATGACGGAGACCGGGCAGCAAAAAGTGCATTTCTACGGCACCTCGTCCGGCGGCATCCGCGCCGCGGCCTATGCGCAGGCGCAGCCAGAGCGCGTCGACCGTCTTATCATTTGCGCCTTTACCTACAAAGGTAACGGCGCGGCGGAAATCGAACGGCGACGAAAACGAATCGACGCCCTGCGCGCCAGCCCGCGCCGCAAGCGCGACGCCGCGATGATCCACTCGATCTTCACCCGAGACGGCCACCCCTCGCTTTACGACCCGGCGATGGTCGAGGCGCTTGTTGCCGACGAAATGAAATTCGGTAACGAGATTCCGAGTGGAACCTATCTCGACATGGCGGCGAATCTGCCGATCGTCGATCCGAAGAAAATATTGTCGCCCGTGCTGATGCTGCGCGGCGAGTTCGACGGCAACTCGA
>DAIMKK010000036.1:0-1524 GCA_036721745.1 Pseudolabrys sp.
CGTCCATGGCGCGCAACACCGCCGCGTCCCCGATACCGCGCCGGCGCAGCGTCAGCAGGAATTCCATGTGTTCTTCGGCTTGCTCATCCCACGGTCGGTTCGGCACGGCACCCTCCTCGCCGCAAAATTAGCACGTTTGCCGGCGATTCATGTAAGCTTGCCGAGATGCAGTTGTGGGCCGGGAGCCGGTGATGAGCGATGCCTCGGGAGCGATGCCACGCCTGCTCGTGGTCGAAGACGAATATCTGATCCGCATGCTACTGGAAGACATGCTCGCCGACCTCGGCTATGAGGTGGTGGCTGCGGTTGGCAGCATCGCCGAGGCGAGCGAGCTTGCTGGCAGCGGCGATTTCGACGCCGCCATTCTCGACGTCAATCTCGACGGCCAGGACGTCTATCCGGTCGCGGAGATTCTGGCCAAGCGCGGCCTGCCCTTCGTATTCGTCACCGGCTATGGCGAACGCAACCTGTCGGACCCCTATCGCGACCGCCCGGCGCTGCAGAAACCGTTCCAGGCCGAGCAGCTCAAAGCCGCGCTCGATGCCTTGCTGGCCTAACCGAAAACTTCCGCCAGCTTGGTCATGAACGGCTCGTCGGTGAGATCGAGCCGCAAGGGCGTGATCGCGATGCGCTTGTCGTTGAGCGCGGCGAGATCGCTGCCGGCCGCCGCGCCTGCGATGCCGCCGCGGCCGAAGGCGATCCAGAAATAGGGATTGCCGCGCCCGTCGTGACGCGCGTCGATGCGCAGCAGTTCCTGGTCGCGTTTGCCCTGCGTGACGATGGCAAAGCCTGCGACTTCGTCGGGCGGACAATCCGGAAAATTCACGTTCACCAGCACGTCGCGCGGCATGCCGGCCTTGAGCACGCGGCGGATCAGGTCGGGCGCGAATTTGATCGCGGTCTCCCAATGCGGCGTATGCCGGGTGGAGAACGCGTAAGCCTGCGACAACGAGAACGACGGAATGCCGAGCACGGTGCCCTCCATCGCGCCGGCGACCGTGCCCGAATAGGTGACGTCCTCGGCGGCGTTGCGGCCGCGGTTGACGCCGGACAGCACCAGATCCGGCATCTCCTTCATCAGATGGCGCGCGCCCATGATCACGCAATCGGTCGGCGTGCCCTTGACCGCGAAATGCCGCGGCGCCACCTCGCGCAGGCGCAAGGGATCGTTGAGCGAGAGCGAATGCGACACGCCGGACTGGTCGCTTTCCGGCGCCACGATCCAGATCTCGTCGGACAATTCGCGCGCGATTTTTTCGCAGGCCTCGAGCCCCAGCGCATGGATGCCGTCGTCATTGGTGATGAGGATACGCACTTAAACCCTCCCCCCGCTTGCGGTGGGGAGGGTGGTCCGAGCGAAGCGAGGACCGGGTGGGGGGAAATTCGCAAGAAAGAGCCCCCTACCCCAACCCTCCCCGCCACGCGCTTCGCGCGCGTGGGGAGGGAGAAGAAATTGCGTTCGCACTCTTACGTCAACCATCACGCCCGCTCGATCTTCGTTATTCCACCCATATAGGGCAGAAG
>DAIMKK010000036.1:1534-8848 GCA_036721745.1 Pseudolabrys sp.
CGCCGACCACCCTCCCCCGCAAGCGGGGGAGGGATAAGAAACGAAATTCGCGGCGATCACCATCAAGCCTTCTCTATCTTCGTCAGTCCACCCATATAGGGCTTGAGCGCGTCCGGCACCACGATCGCGCCTTTGTCGTCTTGATAAGTCTCCATCACCGCGATCAGCGCGCGGCCGACCGCGACGCCGGAGCCGTTGAGCGTGTGGACGTGCCCTTTGACTTTGCCGTCTTTGCCTTTGTAACGCGCCTTCATCCGTTGCGCCTGGAACTCGCCACAGTTGGAGCAGGAAGAAATCTCGCGATAGGCGTTCTCGCCCGGCAGCCAGACCTCGATGTCGTAGGTTTTCTGCGACGCAAAGCCCATGTCGCCGGTGCAGAGCGTGACCACGCGGTAATGCAGATCGAGTCTTTTCAGCACCTCTTCGGCGCAGGCCAGCATGCGCTCGTGCTCGGCTTTGGATTGCTCGGGCGTGGTGATCGAGACCAGCTCGACCTTGGTGAACTGGTGCTGGCGGATCATGCCGCGCGTGTCCTTGCCGGCGGCGCCCGCTTCGGCGCGGAAGCACGGCGTGCAGGCGGTAAGCCGCATCGGCAATTTGTCTTCCTCGACGATCGATTCGCGCACCAGATTGGTGAGCGGCACTTCGGCGGTCGGGATGAGCCAGAAATCCTCATTCAATGGCGCACGTTCAATGGTTCGATCAACCAATGTCTGTAAATCTATCTTACCTTGTTTGAAATCTTCATTATCGGACTCAACCGCGTACCGAAGTGCATCATGTAACAAGTCGCTTCGCGTGATGGTTCGCGCCGCAGAAAATTGATCATCAGCAAACTTCGGCAATTGCGCCGTTCCGAACATTACCTCGTCGCGCACAAGCAGCGGCGGATTGACTTCGGTGTAGCCGTGCTTTTCGTCCGTATGCACGTCGAGGAAAAATTGCCCGATCGCGCGCTCCATTCGCGCCAGGCCTTTCTGCAATACCACAAAGCGCGCACCGGATAATTTGGCCGCCAGTTTGAAATCCATCTGGCCTAGCGCTTCGCCCAGTTCGAAATGCAGCTTGGGCTTGAACGCGTAATCGCGTTTCTTGCCGGACTGATGATGCTCGACATTGCCGCCGGCGTCCGTGCCTTCCGGCACGTCGTCGGCCGGCGTGTTGGGGATTTGCGCCAGTTCCTTGTCGAGCTCGTCGCCGAGCTTCTTCTGCTCGGCTTCCAGCGCCGGCAGCGTGACTTTGAGCTCGTTGACTTCGGCCATCAGCTTAAGCGCTGCGGCCTCGTCCTTTTTCTTCTTGGCCTCGCCGATCTCTTTCGACGCCGCGTTGCGCCGCGCTTGCGCCTGCTCGTATTTGGTGATCGCCGCCCGCCGCTTCTCGTCGAGCGCCAGCAGCTTGCCGGACAACGGCTCCAACCCGCGCCGTTTCAGGCCTCTATCGAAGGCCTCCGGATGCTCGCGAATCCATTTGATGTCGTACATGGGAGGGCTTCTTAGTCGGAATCGGCGGGATGATAAAGTGAGGCGCAACGCTTCTTTCTTATCCCTCCCCCGCTTGCGGGGGAGGGTTGCCGCGAGCGCTTGCGAGCGGCGGGTGGGGCAAGTTGCCGTATCGAACAACCCCACCCGGCTCGCTAACGCGAGCCACCCTCCCCTTTCAGGGGAGGGAGAGGGATAAGAGAAGCTACTCCGCCGGCTTGGCGGTGGCGTCGTCCGGCGGCGGTGCCGCGGCGGCCGCGGCCTTGGCGGCCTCATCGGCCTTGGCCTTCTTCTCCACCACTTTCACCGACCAGATCGAGCCCTCGTAGAGCAGCATCAAGGGCACCGCCAGCGACATCTGGCTAATCACGTCGGGCGGCGTGAGCACGGCGGCCAAAATGAAGGCGCCGACGATGAAATAGCGCCGCTTCTCCTTGAGCTGCTGCGAGGTGATCACACCGATGCGGCCAAGCAGCGTCAGAATCACCGGCAACTGGAACGCGACACCGAAGGCGAGCACCAGCGTCATCATCAGCGAAAGATATTCGCCCACCTTGGGCAGCAGCGCGATGCTCGCCTCGTTTTCGGTGCCCGGCTGCTGCATGTGCAGCGAAAACCGGATCAGCATCGGCAGCACCACGAAATAGACCACCAGCGCGCCGAGCGTGAAGAAAAACGGCGTCGCGATCAGGTAAGGCACGAACGCCTTGCGCTCGTTGCGGTACAAGCCCGGCGCCACGAACATGTAGATCTGCGCCGCCACCACCGGAAACGACAGGAAGGCGGCGCCGAACATCGCCAGCTTCAATTGCGTGACGAAATATTCCAAAAGCGCTGTGTAGATGAATTTGGAATTCTCCGGCCCCGCCACCCACACGAACGGCCAGACCAGGACATTGTAAATGTCCCTGGCGAAAAAGAAGCAGAGCGCGAACATCACGCCGAAGGCGATCAGCGCCTTGATCAAGCGCGAGCGCAGCTCGATCAGATGATCGAGCAAGGGCGCCTTGCTGGCCTCGATCTCGGCTTCGTCCTGTTCGCTCATGCGCCGCCCCCGGCTTTCTTCTCATCCATCTTGGCGGGCGTCGGCTCGGCGGGTGCGAAATCAGCCTCGGTAACGGCGGCGGGCGGTTCCGGCAGCGGCACGTCGATCGCCGGCAGCGCCGGCGCCGGTTCCGGCAAGACCGCCGGCGTGGGGTTGGCGGCGTCAACCGCGGGCATGGCGGACGCAGTCGTATCAGAGGCCGGGGTTTCCGCGAAGGCGCGTTCGACATCCTTCTGCGCATCGGCGATCGGATCGATGTTGCCGATGTCGCTCACCGAGCTTGAAATATCGTCGGCGTGTTTCTTGAGATCGGCGAATTCGGCCTCGCGCATCGCTTCCTGGAACTGGCCCTGGAATTCGTTGGCCATGCGGCGGACCTTGCCCATCCACTGGCCGAGCGTGCGCAGAACGGTCGGCAGCTCCTTCGGCCCGATCGCGATCAGCGCGACGATGCCGATGACGACGAGCTCGCCCCAACCAAAATTGAACATGGATTAGTCAACTCCAGCGCATGATCCCGAAAAGTGGGAACCGGTTTTCGGACAAGATCATGCGCAAGCAAAAATGTCGCCGCCCGTTCCCACTCTATCGCGGCGGCGACTAAGAGCGCGCGCGCTCGGTTTCCGTCTTCGGCGCACTAGCGGCAGCCTCGATGGTCTTGGCCGGTTCGGGCTTGGCCTCTGCCACCTTGTCGTCTTCCGACATGCCCTTTTTGAACGCCTTGATGCCTTGCGCAAAGTCGCCCATCAGGTTGGACAGCTTGCCGCGGCCGCCGAACAGAAGCATCACCACGACGATGACGATCATCCAGTGCCAGATACTTAAAGAACCCATTGGTCGAACCCTCCGCGGCAGTAGCTTCGGTACGCGCCCCGCCCGTGCTTTGACTCTGAAACTAGGCTCCGCAAGCGGCAAAAACAAGGACTTCGGGCCTCGATCATGAGGCCGTCAGGTCGCAGCAGCGGCGATATTCACCTTAAGTTCCGGGACGTTAGGTCTCGCGCGAGGACGGCGGCGCTAACCCTAAGTCGAGATCGCCCGGGTCGAGCGGCTCCTCATCGTCGCGCAAGGTTGAGTCGTCGGACGGCATCGGCACCGCAAAGCCCGGCGGCAGATTGCCTTCGAGCAGCCCCGCGCCTTTCAGTTCGTCGAGACCGGGCAGATCGCCCACCTCCTCCAGCCCGAAATGGGTGAGGAACTGCTCGGTGGTGCCATACGTGATCGGCCGCCCCGGCGCCTTGCGCCGTCCGCGCGGGCGGATCCAGCCCGTTCGCAGCAGCACGTCGAGGGTGCCGGCCGCCGCCACCACGCCGCGGATCTCTTCGATCTCGGCGCGGGTGACCGGCTGGTGATAGGCGATGATGGCGAGCGTCTCGATCGCCGCGCGCGACAGCTTGCGCGTCTCCACCGTCTCCTTGGTGAGCAGCCAGGCGAGATCGTCCGACGTGCGGAACATCCACTTGCGGCCGACGCGCACCAAATTGACGCCGCGCGTCGCGTATTCGGCTTTCAGTCGCGCCAGCGCATCCTTGATGTCGACGTCCTTGGGTAGGCGGCGCGCCAGCGTCGCCTCATCGAGCGGCTGCCCGGCGGCGAACAGCAGCGCTTCGAGCAGCCGCAGTTCTTCCGGCCGCGCGGCCGCTTCCGCTATGGGCGCCGCCGCCTGCTCGGAAGCCGGCGCGTCGTTGTTTTGGACAATAACGAGCTTCTTGGCCACGCTTGGCATCGAATACGTCCCCTTATGTGTTTTCTTGCGCGTCATAGGTCAAAGCACTTCCGTTCACACCGACCCGCTTGCGCATGTAGATCGGCGCGAACGACTCTTTCTGATGAATTTCGGCAACCCCTTCGCGCACCAATTCAAGCGCCGAAGCAAATGAGGATGCCATCACGGTCGCCGCCAGCGCCGGCTCGACCACGTAGGAAATCAGGAACGAGTCGATACGCGACCAGTCGCTCGACATGCCGATCAGCCGCTCGAGCGCGGCACGCGCTTCCGCCAGCGACCACACGGTGCGCTTCTTGAAACGCACGCGCGAGAGCGCGCTGCGCGCGCGTTGCGTGGCGTAAGCGCTGAGCAGATCGTACAGCGTCGCGGTCCATTCCGGCTGCTTGATTTCGTCGATCGGCTCCGGCTTGCCGCGCGGAAACACATCGCGATTGAGCTGCGGCCGCCCCATCAGGCGCTGCGCGACGTCGCGCATGGCCTCCAGCCGGCGCAACCGGTAGGCCAGCGCCAGCGCCATGTCTTCCGCGCTCGGCCCCTCGCCCGGGCCTGCATCCGGCAGCAGCAGACGCGATTTGAGATAAGCGAGCCAGGCCGCCATCACCAGATAATCGGCCGCAAGCTCGAGCCGCAACTGGCGCGCCGCGTCGATGAACTGGAGATATTGATTGGCCAGCGCCAGGATCGAGATCTTCGCCAGATCGACTTTCTGCGTGCGCGCCAGCGCGAGCAAAAGATCGAGCGGACCTTCGAAGCCCTCCACGTCCACGATCATCGCCGGCTCGGTCGTGCCGCGATCCGCTTCCAGCGTGGTGTCGAAGTCGTCAGGCGTCATGAACCGGTCTTCCCTTGCGGCGGCGGCCCATCGGCATCCACCATCTGCGTGAAAATCTTGCGCGCGGCATCCACGTCAAATTCTTCCGGCGCCTTGCGCTGGGCGAGCGCGGCGACCGCGCGCTTGGCGGCTTCGCCCGCGAGCTCCGGCGCTTCGGCGGCGACCGCGGCCATTTCACCAAGATCGCCGTTGCAGTGGAGCACGACGTCGCAGCCGGCGGCAAATGCGGCGCGGCTGCGCTCCGCGATCGTGCCGGACAGCGCCTTCATCGAGACGTCATCGCTCATCAGCAGGCCCCGGAATCCAATAAACCCGCGAATCACTTCGTGCACCATTGTGACCGAAGTCGTGGCCGGCGCGACGGGGTCGATGGCAGAAAATACGACATGCGCGGTCATGCCGAGCGGCAGGCGGCTAAGCGGCTGGAACGCGGCAAAATCGGTGGCTTCCAGGGTCGCGCGATCTGCATCGACCACCGGCAGTTGTTGGTGACTGTCGGCCGCCGCCCGGCCATGCCCCGGCAGGTGCTTAAGCACCGGCAGGACCCCGCCGGCCAGTAGGCCTTCCGCGATCGCGCCGGCGATGGCCGCGACCTTGCCGGGCTCGGTTCCATAGGCGCGGTCGCCGATCACCGGGTCACCGCCGGGCGCTGGAACATCGGCCAGAGGAAGGCAGTCGACGTCTATACCAAGAACATTGAGGTCTGCCGCGATCAAGCGACCTCCGAGCCGAGCAGCGGCAATTCCCCGCGTTCTCTCTCGGTCAAATAAGGCGCCGTAGCGTGCTCCTGGCGGGTAGGCCGGCCAATGCGGCGGTCCAAGCCGTTGCACCCGGCCGCCCTCTTGGTCCACCAAAACGGGCGCGGTCCAGCCCAACATATCG
Organism: Pseudolabrys sp.; assembly: GCA_036721745.1. Lineage (GTDB taxonomy): Bacteria > Pseudomonadota > Alphaproteobacteria > Rhizobiales > Xanthobacteraceae > Pseudolabrys. Next base: position 7,501 of record DAIMKK010000036.1, read on the forward strand.
CGAAATGAAGTAGTAAGGTCAGCCACTTGCTCTGGACTGATGATATTTCGCTTGAACAGGATCAGGCCCCAGGGCTGGGCCGAGCGGAGAAACGCATGCTCATTGCCGGAGATCGTGAGCCCGCTCAATCCGGTAATGAATGCGCGCGCCGCCATCGGCGCGGATTAGCCCGCACCCACGGTAAGTTCAAGCAAAGACGCGCTAATTTCTTTGGACAATGCACGATCCGCCGGCCGCCTTGAGGCCGCTGCAGAGTGTGCTCGCCTCATTGGCAGTGGCGAAGGGACCGACCATGGCTCGGTAATAGGTACCCTTGGCGCCCAATTCCACTTTGTGGATCGACGCCTCCCGGCCACCGAGCTGGTTCGGATATTTGGCTTGCAGGCTGTGGAAAGAGGCCTGCGCGTCGGCTTCGCTACGCTGCGATGACACCTGCACCGCATAGGTACCGGCGGCAGCCGTGGTCTTGGCTGTGGCGGGTGCGGTCACCGACGCGGTGCGCATAGGAGCTCGCGCGCCTGCGGCAGCGGGCGCGTCCGGGTTCAGCGAGAGCGGCGCATTGCGAGACGCCGACGCCTGGGCTTGATGCGCCGGCGCAGCGGCGCGCGCCTCCACAGGGCGCGGCGGCGGCGATGTTGGCGGGGGATTGGCGGCGGCCGGAGGATTGCTGGCGACTTGCGGCGGCGGGGGTGCCTGCTTGACGGGCGCTGGAGCCGGCGCCACGGCTGGCGCCGTCACTGGTTGGTTATCGGCGGCGCTCGGCTGATCGGGGCGGATCGCGATGGTGTGGACTTTCTTCGGCTCACTGGAGATGACCCCATTGCCGAGTGCCGCCTGAGGAGCGACCAGCGGGGTACTGCTTTGCGTCTGCGGCACCGCCTCTGCGGCCGGACTATTCTTTATTTCGACAGGATGCTCTTCGCGCGACACGATCTTTTCGTCCTGTGCGTGATCGGCAACCCGATCGGTGATCAACTTGCTCGGCGCCTTGCTCGCCGCCACCGGAACGATCTTGCTCGGCGCGGTATCGGCCTTGATGACGGGCGGCGGGTTAGAAGAATGCGATGGGCCAAACATTGCGCGATAGCCGAAGGCGCCGGCGGTGCCGATCACGGCAAGAGCGAATACAGCAGCGATGGCCATGACGCCCATGCGCCGTTTCGGCGCCGGGCCATCCTCGTAGAAGTCTTCTTCCTCGCCCGCGAGGTGGAGGTTGCTCTGGGGATACGCGTCCGGCTCGTGGCCATCGGTTTCGGCAGCCGGATGGCCCTGCGTCTCGGCCTGGTCGTGAAAGAAATTTTCGGTGTCTGCAAAAGGCTGGCGCGCGGCACCGGGCGCGGCATAGGCC
>DAIMKK010000036.1:8858-12412 GCA_036721745.1 Pseudolabrys sp.
GCATAGGCCCGTGCTTCCGGCAACGGCGGATGCGCAGCCGGCGCCGTCGTGGCACCGAAATAGTCGTCGGCGCCGAATTTCACCGTGGCCGGCGGCGTGGCGCTCGCGGGAAGTGGCGTAGCGGCACGCCGCGCATTGTCGCGACCAAATTCGCCGAACGGATCGGTTTGTCCGATCAGTCGGGCAAGTTCGGCGAGCGGATCGCTACTGGAAGGAGCGGTGGCGGCCGGCGCGCGGCGCACCGGCGGTTCATTCAAACGATAGGGTCGTTGGGTTTGATCGTCCGCCATTCGGTCCCCGATGATTTGAGTGCGGCCCCGCCTTTTGCTCGCGAACCTGCGTCGAACGCAGTTCGCCGAATGAGATTTACCTCATTTCATCCGGCGCTTCGACCCCGAGTAACGCCAGACCCGAGGCGAGAACGGTAACGATCCCCTGCACCAAAGCGAGCCGGGCCGTAGTCATTTCTGGATCATTCTCGATAATGAAGCGTAAATGAGGCGAGTCTTTTCCCCGCGTCCAGTGCGCGTGAAATTCGCTTGCTAGTTCATATAGATAGAATGCAACCCGGTGCGGCTCATGGGCCAGCGCCGCGGCCTCGACCAGGCGCGGATAAAGCGCGATCCGGCGCAGGATGGACAACTCGCCGGAATCGGTGAGCCGGTCGAGCCTTGCGTCCTTAAGCCAACGCGCACGCTCTGGCGACCCGGCCGGCAGATCTGGCATCTCGGCGCGCGCATTGCGGAACACCGATTCGCCGCGAGCATGGCCGTACTGGACGTAGAACACCGGGTTCTCCCGGCTATGTTCGATGACTTTGGCCAGATCAAAGTCGAGCACGGCGTCGTTCTTGCGGTAGAGCATGTCGAAGCGCACCGCATCCTTGCCGACCTCGTCCACCACCTCGCGCAGCGTGACGAATTCGCCCGAGCGCTTCGACATTTTCACCGGCTCGCCCGCGCGCAGGAGACGGACGAGTTGAACGAGTTTGACGTCGAGCGCGGCCTTGCCGGTGCTGACCGCTTTCACCGCCGCCTGCATGCGCTTGATATAGCCGCCGTGATCGGCGCCCCAGACGTCGATCAGATTGCGAAAACCGCGGTTGAACTTGGATTTGTGATAGGCGATGTCGCTGGCGAAATAAGTGTAGCTACCGTCCGATTTCAACAGCGGCCGATCGACGTCGTCGCCGAAATCGGTCGAGCGGAACAAAGTCTGCTCGCGATCTTCCCAGTCCTCGAGATTGCCACCTTTGGGCGGCGGCAAGCGGCCTTCATAGACCTCGCCGCTCTTGCGCAGAGACTCGATGGTCGCCGCGACCTGGTCAGCGCCGCCCTCGATCAGCGAGCGCTCGGAAAAAAACACGTCATGGCGAACATTGAGCGCGGCAAGATCGTCGCGGATCATGTCCATCATCATCGCGATGGCCTTTGCGCGCACGGTCGGCAGCCATTCGCTCTCCGGCTTGGCGCTGAGCGCCGCGCCATGCTCGGCCGCGAGTTCGCCACCGACGGGTTTCAGATAATCGCCGGGATAAAGCCCCTCCGGGATCGGTCCGATGTCTTCGCCGAGCGCCTCGCGGTAGCGCAAGAAGGCCGAGCGGGCGAGCACGTCGACCTGCGCTCCGGCGTCATTGATGTAATATTCGCGCGTCACGTCGTAGCCGGCAAAGGCCAAGAGATTGGCGAGCGCGTCGCCGAACACTGCGCCGCGGCCGTGCCCGACATGCATCGGCCCGGTTGGATTGGCCGAGACGTATTCGACGTTGACCTTTTCGCCCTTGCCCGTCTCGCTGCGGCCATAGTCCTGGCCCGCCGCCAGCACGACGCGCAGCTCCTCGCCCCAGACATGCGGCTTCAACGTCATGTTGATGAAACCGGGCCCGGCGACATCCACCTTGGCGACGAGATCGTCGGCACGCAGGGCTTCGGTGATTTTCTCGGCCAGCTCGCGCGGCTTTTGGCCGGCATCCTTGGCCAGCACCATGGCGGCATTGGTCGCGAGATCCCCGTGGCTCGGATCGCGCGGCGGCTCGACGACGATGCGCGACAGGTCCGCGCCTGCGCCGACGAGCGGCGTGCACGCCACGCGCACGCGATCGAGCATGGTGGCGAACAGATGTTGCGGCTTGGGCTTGGGCTTGGGCTTGGGCTTGGGCTTGGGTCTGAGATTCGTCTTGCGCTTAGCCTCAGCCTTGCGTTCGGCCTCCACCTTCCGCTTAGCTTCAGCTTTCCGCTTAGCTTCAGCTTTCCGCTTAGCTTCAGCTTTCCGCCTTGCCTCAGCCTTCCGCTTAGCCTCAGTTTTCTCCTTGGCCTCGGTCTTGCGTTTCGGCCGGGATTTTTGCTTTGTCGAGGTTGCCATTGTGGCGATGCGGGTAATGGAATTTGGACGGGGAGTCAAAAAGGTTGCATGGAACTAGCCCTCAGGCACGCATGTATGCTTTAGCCGGCTCAATCGACCTCACTAATCAATCCTTCGCGCTCCAGCACCCTTCGAATTTCTTCAAATGAAGTAGCTATATTGCCTTTCGGGAAGGGTATCTGTCCCAACCCCTGAATGTTGCTAAATTCTGAGCAGCCTTCTTCCAGCAGAACGATTGCCTTCGTAAAGCCAAGTCGGCCTTGGAACAATCCTGCCTCATGCACGACGTTCATTCGTGCTTGCACCCCACCGTCGGCCATTTCGTCCTCGGCAGTCATGACGAGGAGTGCAATAGCTGCGGCATCGAGCATTTCTGACAATCGTGCAATGTTCGTTACGCCAGCAACCGGTACACGATTGAATTCATCCCAAGGCAGTCCTAGGCGATCTTGGATGAAATCCTTTAGTTCGCGCCACGCAGTCGATCGGCCATGACCAATGAAGACATTTGTTCCAACCCGGCCAGCTACTGCTTTCTTGCGGCTCTTCCGTTCCAAGTGAGACGCCGCCCTCGTGCTGATGTCAGCCGCGGCCTTGCAAATGCCGAATGAGTGACGGATAGCGGTGACCTCCGCCAGTATATCGATATGCGGCGGGACCTTTGTTCCTTGGCCCATCGCTATCATGTCCCGGGTCATAATTAGACCCTTTGGAGCCCAGCGCTGCGCCACTCCGCTCTTGGACATGGGTTCAATATTTTCCAAGTCAACTTTTAGCTTTGTAAGAAAAGCGTCCGCCCTGTCCTCCAATTCGTTTTCAAGGATTGAAACAATCTCCGATTTCGCCTGATCGAAGAGAATTACGACTCTTTCGGCTGCGTCCCGCGCTAGCTTAAGATTGGGATTATTCGCGATTTCATAAATGTGCGCTTTAACGAACTCAAAATCGTATTCACGCCATTCTCCGCGTGACCCAAGACTCGTGAAGCTTAAGTCCTGCAAGCCCCATTCCTGACTAGCAGTTTGCTGAAAAACCTAACAATTGCGATTTTGCCGGCCTGTTGCGGAGTCCTTGGTTCTGGCGAAGTCGGAGGCATCTTCGCTCATTCGCATTACTTTCTCGTCGTGTGAACGTATGCTCGCCTACGCCGCAATCAGTTTCGGAATGCGGATCAGGTTATAGGCGATCAGATT
>DAIMKK010000037.1:0-12014 GCA_036721745.1 Pseudolabrys sp.
AGCTCGGCGGAAAGTTCCAGCCGCCGCCGATCATTACCACAACGCCGTTGTCCATTGTGACGGTGGTGAACATCACGTCGTGCGAACCGTTGACCGGCTTCATATAGCCGTACGCCCCCTGGCTGTAGACGCGCACGGGCTTCGCCGGCTCCAGGAGCCAGAACACGAAGTCGAGATCGTGGGTCGACTCCATCACCACTGGCGACAGCCGCACGCGTCCGGCGATCTTCTTGCCCAGGCTGCGCGACAAATTGCGGCTGACCAGCACCGAGACCACGTTGCCGAGCGTGCCGTCGGTGATCTTCTTTTTGGCGTAGGCGATTTTCGGATTGAAGCGCTGCGAATAGCCGATGGTTAATTTCAGGTTGCTGCGCTTGGCGATCTGGATCAGTTCGTCGGCTTCCCACAATTCGAGCGAAATCGGTTTTTCCAGCATCACGTTCTTGCCGGATTTCAGGCAGTCGCGGCAGATCGGATGGTGGTTGGTTTCCGGCGTGGTCGAAACATAGACCACCGAGATGTTCGGATTGTTGATGATGTCCTGATAGTCGAGCGTCGCCGTCGCCGGCTTGTAGAGCGCCTTCACTTCGGCCAGCCGGTCCGGCCGGATCTCGCACAAATGTAGTTTGTCCACCAGCGCGGTGCGCGCCAGCGTTTCCGCGCGCGTGCCGCCGACCCATCCGACGCCGATCACCGCGACTTCAACTCGTTTCACCGGACGTATTCCTTGTCTTCTTGCGTTGTGATTTTGTGCGGCCGGACGGCCGCGCGAGGCACACTATGCCAAACCGGCGCGCGCCCAAAGGGGCTGCTGCCGGCAATCTAAAAAATAACGTAAATCGATGAAGTAAAAGGCATTTTCAGCTTACCAGGGTAGCGCCGCCGGCGCCGAAAACCTGCCGCGCGAACTGCGGATAGACCTCGGCGAGCTGCGGCACCACCGTCTCGCGCATGAGCTTGAGCGTTTCGGGCGAGGGCGCCGGCGTTTGCGGCACCGTGGTCGGCCGGTCGAAATCGAAGCCGGTGTTCTCGATCACCTCCGCGACCGTGTGGCCGGGATGCACGCTACGAAGCGTGAAACGTCCATCGGCAAAACTGAACAGGCAACGATTGGTGACGAGCGCGATCGGCCCGCCCGGGCGATAGATGTTCTGTTCGCTCACGCCCGGCGCGCTGATGAAATCGACATGGGGCACCAGCGTGCGGCGTGAATGCTCGACCCGGAACAAAATAACTTTTGGGACCACGTAATAGAGATAGGCCGAGCCGAACGAGCCAGGGAAGCGCACCTTCGGATGTTCATAGTCGCCGGTCGACACCAGATTAACATTACCGGCGCCGTCGATCTGCCCGCCGGACAGAAAGAAAACATCGATGCGGCCTTGCCCGGCGCAATCGAATAATTCGCGCGCGCCGTCGGTCCAGAACGTATTCTTGGGACTGCCGAGCAGCGACACGTAGGGGCGGCCCTTCCCGCGCTCGCGCGCCAGCAGCGCGGCGGTGGCCGGGATCGGCGAGGCATTGCCGACGGCGACATGGCGCACGTCGCCGATCAGCCGCGCGATCACGTCGGCGAGCAGTTCCTCGTCGCGAAATTCAAGCCGCGCGTTTGTCATAGACATACCGCTTGAGATAATCGGCAAAACCTTCCGCCGTCGCCGCTAACTTGGCATACTCGGCAAGATGCTCGGCGTCGGAAGCGTAATGATCGGGCAACGGCAGCGGCCAGGCGCCGCGCTCGGCGACCGCGATACTCTCGACGTAAAAGCCCGGCAGCGTGCCGGCGGCGAGCACCGGATCCTCGAGCAGATTGCCGTCGTGGATTTTCTCCACGGTGACGATCGTCTTCACCGCCGCATGCGCCATGGTGGCGAGTTCGCGCTGGCGGCCGATCCAGACATTGCCGAAGCGATCAGCCATCGGCGCATGCAGCAGCGCCACATCCGGCTTGATCGCCGGCAGCAGCACGATCGGATCGCCATTGGAAAATGGGCTGTCGATCACCTTCCAGTCGTCGCGATATTTCAAAACGTCGGAGCCGATCAGTCCGCGCAGCGGCATGAACGGCACACCCTTTTCCGCCGCCTGCAACGCGGCATGCAGCGCCGGGCAGGTTGCGTCCATCATATTGATCGCGCCCGAAATCACGGCGGCGGTGAAACGCGGCGCCGGGCCGAACTCGCCTAGGCTCACGGCCGAAGTCTCCAGCGTCTCAATGCAACCGGCGCCGATCAGCAAATCCGCCTGCAGGCTCGATGTCGGCAGCGCCACCAGATGCAGGCGCTTGACGCCGCGTCGGATCAGCGCGCGGGTGGCCGCCATCGGCACGCCCGACACTTCGCGCGGCACGACTACCATGCAGCCGTCGGTCACGGCCGCCAGCGCGTCGTCGAGCGATTTCAGGGGAGGCGACATGGAAACGTTTTACGTCATTCCGCGCCGGTGCGAAATGGCAACGCCCGTCCCCGTTTGCACGGGGGCGGTAGAATGCTCAGCTCAGCGCCGACTTTACCCGATCCGGAGAGAACGGCACCCGCCGGATGCGCACGCCGGTGGCGTCGTAGATGGCGTTGGCGATCGCCGCCGCCACCGGACGGATCGACGGCTCGCCGGCGCCGGTCGGCGGCAATTCCGGGTGATTGATCAGCACCACGTTCACCTCGCCTGGCGTCTCGGTGATGTCGAGGATCGGATAGCTGATCCAGTCCACGCTGGTCACAGCCTTGTTGTCGAAGGTCACTTCCTCCCACAGCGTGCGGGAAACGCCCTGCACGATGTTGCCCTCGATGCATTTCACCAGTCCGTCCGGGTTGATGATCTGCCCGCAGTCATGCGCCACGGTGAACTTGCGCGCCCAGATCTTGCCGGTCGAGCGGTCGACGTCGACTTCCGCGATTACCGCCACCCGCGTGCCGTTGCGCTGCGCATAGGCGATGCCGCGGCCCGACACCTTGTTGCCGGTCTGGTCTTTGCGCGGCGAGGGCCGCGTGTCCCATTTCGCCTTCACCGCCGCCGCTTTGATGACGGCGACGTCGCGCGGCTCCTTGATATGGCGCAGGCGGAATTCGATCGCATCGGCATTTACCGCCGCCGCCACCTCGTCGATGAACGACTCGCTGGCGAAGTGGATCTGCGGTCCGACCGGATCGCGCAGATGCGAAGAGCGCAGAGGCGACGAACGGTCGAGCAGCGGGGCAATCGTCTCCCACGACAGCTTCTTGTTGTCGAAGGCGTAAGATTCCGCCGGCACGCCGAAGCCGTCGCCGGATTTCAGCGCCACGCCCATGGTCTGCCCGGCCAGGGTGTCATGCGGATGGCTGCCATTGGTGTTCACGTCCACTCGCGAGAAGCCCTTGCTGGAAAACTCGTAAGCCGTGACCTTGCCCGACGCATCGAGCGCCGCGCGCGCCTTATGCGTGGAGGCCGGGCCCTTGGGGTCCCAGCCGGTGCCCTGGTCCCGCATGTATTGCAGCCGTACTGGCTTGCCGACGGCTTTCGCCAAAACCGCGGCATCGTGGGCACAGTCATCGGCGTCGTTGCGGCCATAGGAGCCTGGGCCGGTCGCATGGATCACCCGCACCTTGTCCTCCGACATGCCGAGCGTTGCCGCCAGCCCCTGCTGCTGAAAATGCGATTTCTGTGTCCCGCTCCAGCAGGTCACCTGGCCGTCCTTGATCTCTACTAGCGCGCAGGCCGGACCCATGCTGGCATGCGATTGGAACGGCCATTCGTAATCCGCCTCAATCACTTTCGCGGCGGTCTTGTACGCCTCCTCGACATTGCCGTTCTGCTTCTCGACTTTCCCGGAACGGACCGGCGCCTTGCGGATATGGTCGTAGAGCTTGGCCTGATCGGGGAACGGCGGCTGAACTTGCGACCATTCCACTTTCAGTTTGTCCGCCGCCTGGATGGCGTCCCATTCTCGGTCGGCGACGACGCCGAGGAAGCCCTTGTCCCAGACCACTTTGGCGCCCGGGATGCTCTTGATCGCGCTGTCGTCCACCTTCACCGGCACGCTGCCTGCAACGGCTGGACGAATCATGCGGCCGTGCACCATGCCCGGCACCTTCACGTCGGTGACGAAGTCCTCTTGCGCGAACACTTTAGGCGCCACGTCTTCGCGCTTGATTGGCTGGCCGACGATCTTGTGTTCGCTCGGCTTTTTCGGCTGCGCCTTGCCGGGGGCGTAGAGCGGATTGCCGTATTTCTTGTTCCAGTCGAGCTGCACGTTGAAATACTTGCCGCCGATCATCTGCGCGTAGGAAATGCGCTTGCCCTTGTCGTCGGTCGCGCTCACCACGCCGTCATTGACGGCGAGCTTGTCGGCCGGCACGGACAAAAGGCCGGCCGCCATCTCGACCAGCACGCGGCGCGCTTCCGCCGCCGCCATGCGCATCTGCTTGCCGCCCTCCTGGATGCCGGTGGAGCCGGAGGCGCCGCCCTGGTTCACCGAGGTCGCGGTGTCGCCCATGATGACCTTGACGCTCTTGAACGGAACGTCGAGTTCCTCCGCTACGATCTGGCCGATGGCGACATGCAGCCCGTGGCCCATGTCCATCTTGCCGAAATAGGCCGCCACGCTGCCGTCGGCGTTGACCGCGATATACGAAGACAATTGATCGGGCGTCAGCGGCGGCTTGGCACCCTGCGCGTAAGCTTTGCCGATCGACAGCACGGTCTCCAGCGAAACGGCCGCGCCGACCGAAACGACCAGCGCGCCGCCCCCGAGCAGCACCGAGCGGCGGGTGAACGATGAGGTCTTTTCGAATTTTGTCATGACACTCTCCCTCAACCCATCACCTCGGCGGCACGCTTGACCGCCTTGAGAATGCTGATGTGCGTGCCGCAGCGGCACTTGAGCCCGGAGAGCGCATCCTTGATCTCGGCTTCGCTCGGTTTCTTCTTGTCGCGCAGGAAAGCTGCCGCGGTCATGAGCCAACCGTTGATGCAGTATCCGCATTGCGGCACCTGCTCCTCGACATAGGCCGTTTGCAGCGGGTGCGGTTTCTCGGGCGTACCGAGGCCGGCCAGCGTCACGATCTTGCCATTGCCCACGGCAGACAGCGGCGTGATGCAGGAACGGATTGGCTGGCCGTCGAGTTGCACGGTGCAGGCGCCGCATTGCGCCAGCCCGCAACCGAAATGCGGGTTGTTGAGGCCGATGTCGTCGCGCAAGGCATAGAGCAACGGCATGTCGGGGTCGGCGTCGACCGTGTGGGTCTTGCCGTTGACGTTCAGGCTGAATTTTCGGCTCATGGCGTGTCGCTCCCTGGGCGTTGAGCGGTCTTGCCGCTCTCTCGCGGTTGTCCGCGGTGCGTCGTTGATCGGCGCTTGCAGGGGCAAGCCTAGTCCCGCAGACTGGCCTTGGGAACGTACTCCGGCATCAAATTAGTGTTAAAGTCGCCGGGAACAAACGCGAAAAGAGCCTGCTAAAAGGTTCGGTAGGACGGAGGAAACGCACCATGATCATCGCCCGAACTCGGTTTATTGCGCTCGCCGCTTTAATGGCCGCGGCCACGATCGGCCTACTGTCGCAATCGGCCGCCGCCCAGGAAAAGCTCTGGAAGCACGCGCTGCTCAATGCCAAGGCCGATGCCGGCTTCTTCATGATGTCGGCCAAACGCGGCTTTGCGGAAAAGCAGGGTCTGAAGCTCGAACTTCTGCAGGTAAAGGACGACCAGATCGGCCTCAAGGCGCTGATCGCCGGCGAGGTCGACAGCTTTGAAGGCGGCCCGCAGGGCGTTTTCAGTGCGGTTGCGCGCGGCGCCGACGTCAAAATCATCGGCTGTCATTGGGTGGTGGTGCCGCACGGCATCTATGTGCGCGACGATATCCACAAGGTCGAAGACCTGAAGGGCAAGTCGATCGCGGTGTCGTCGCCGAATACGATGCCGGATATGCTGGCGCGTTTCGCGCTGGCGAAATACGGCGTCACCGCCGACCAGGTGAAGCTCGCCGCCGTCGGCGGCGACCGCGAGCGCTATCAGGCGCTCGCCGGCGGCGTGGTGGAAGGTGCCGTGGTCTCCAACGAATATCAGCCGAGCATGCCGAAGAACCTTCATCTGCTGGTCGCCGGCCGCGACGCGGTGCCGAATTTCTTGCGCGTCTGCATGGTCACCAGTGGCAAGGTTCTGGCCGAGCGCGGCGACGACGCCGTGCATTTCCTGGCGGCGGAAATGCAGGCGCTGCGCTACGCGCTGTCGCACAAGGCCGAGACGGTCGCGCTTACCCAGGAGATCATCCACGCCAAGCCCGACGATGTGCGTCCGGCCTTTGTCTATGACGATGCGGTCGCGCACCATGCCATCGATGCGGACCTGCCGATCCCGGCGGCCAAGCTGAAATGGATGCAGGATCAATTGATTAAAGCCGGCAAGCTGAAAGAGCCGATCCCTTTCGCCAAATTCGCTGCGCCGGAGTACCGCGAGAAGGCGCTCAAGCTGGTCGGCATGAGTCACTGAACGCGCATGATCCCGAAAAGTGGGAACCGGTTTTCGGACAAGATCATGCGCAAACGAAATTAGTGCGGAGTATTTGAATGGGTGAGGTTAGTTTCGTCGACGTGTCCAAGCGCTTCAGCATGCGCGTGGACGTTGAGCTGCATCACGTGCAGGCGCTCGATCGCGTCAGCTTCACCGTGCGCGACGGCGAGGTCGTGGCGCTGATTGGGCCGAGCGGCTGCGGCAAGACCACCGCCTTACGCGTCGCCATGGGGCTCGATCCGGCGAACGGCGGCCGCGTCACCGTGGATGGCCGCGAGGTGCATGGCTGCGGCCATGACCGCGGCATGGTGTTCCAGCACGCCGAGCTGCTGCCGTGGCTTTCCGCCATGCAGAACATCATGTTCGGGTTGGAGATGAAGGGTTTGCGCGGGCAGCCTTTGCGCGACACGGCTAAAAAATATCTCGAGCTGGTAGGGCTCGCCGATTCGCAGAATCGCCGTCCGCATCAGCTCTCCGGCGGCATGAAGCAGCGCGTCGGCATCGCCCGCGCGCTCGCCATCGACCCATCCGTGCTGTTGATGGACGAGCCGTTTGGCGCACTCGACGCGCAGACGCGCGAATCGCTGCAGGCCGAGTTGCTGGAAATCCACGCCCGCACCAAAAAGACCATTTTGTTCGTCACTCACGACCTCGACGAGGCGGTGCTGATCGCCGACCGCATCGTGGTCATGCACGAAGGCCGCGTGCAGGAAATCGTCGACGTGCCGCTGACGCGCCCGCGCGCGGATTTGAGCATCGTGCGTGGCCTACCCGAGTTCAACGACACCCGCTACAGGATCTGGCGCATGCTGCACGCAACGCAGACGGTGCACTAAAAATCATGACCGACGTAGCGCACAAGCAAAGCAAGACTGTCGCGCCGCCGCAGCCGGACACTGCGGAACGCCGCCCATGGCCGCGCTGGGCGATCACGCTCGCCTCGGTCACCGGCCTATTGGTGCTGTGGGAGATTTTGGGCCGCGACGTCAATCCGGTGTTCGGCTCTTATCCGTCGGCGATCTCGGTAGCGTTCTGGGAACTGTTGCGCTCCGGGCAATTGGGGTCGGCGCTGGTCGAGAGCCTGCAACCCTTCTTCGTCGGTTATGGGCTGGCCATCGTGGTCGGCATCCCGGTCGGCCTCGTCGTCGGCCGCTTCCGCACGGCGGAGGCCGCGTTCGGCATCTTCATCACCGCCGGCTACGCCATGCCGCTGGTCGCGCTGGTGCCGCTGCTGATCCTGTGGCTGGGGCTGGGCTTCAAGGTCAAGGTCGCGGTGGTGTTCCTGATGTCGCTGTTTCCGATCTGCATCAACACCTGGCTCGGTGTCACCGCGGTGCCGAAGACGCTGATAGAAGTTGGCAAGTCTTTCGTGGCGCCCGATTTCGTCATCCTGCGCCGCATCATCCTGCCGGCGACGCTGCCCTACATCATGGCTGGCATTCGCCTGGCCGTCGGCCGCGCCGTGGTGGCGATGGTGATCGCGGAATTCTTCACCACCATCTCGGGGCTGGGCGCAGTGATTATCAATTCCGCCAATAATTTCGACACCGCCACCATGTTCGTGCCGATCATCATTCTGATGCTGATGGCGGTCGGTCTGAACACCCTGATCGGCTGGGTCGAGCACCGCGTCGCACCCTGGCAGGCGGAAATCGCCGGGCGGGATCGGGAGTAGCTCTCTTCCCTGTCATACCCGCCAACGGGTCCGCGCGAAGCGCGACCCGATGACAGGCTCCGACGGGCATCCAGTACACCGTGACGTTTCGGCTTAATTGAGGCTTGCGTTTACTGGGTCCCAGCTTTCGCGGGGACGACGCTCATTGCAATGCGCGCACCGCCGCAAATAAATCGCGTACTTGCCGTTCCGAAATATTCTTGGTGATGAACACCACGCGGCTTTGCCGGTTGTTACCCGGCCAGGCGTTGAGCTCGACCGGCGGATGCGCGAGGTGCTGCACGAATTGCACCACCACCGGGCCCTGGCAGCCCTCCACGTCGAGGAAGCCCTTCACCCGCAACAGGTCCGGCCCGCGCAGCGCCATCAGCGTGTCCATCGCCTTGGCGAAGGCCGGCCACGGCATCGGCGTATTGTCCGCGATCACGAAACTGCCGATGCCGTCGGAATGCGCGGCCTCGGCCACGAATGCGTTGCGCTGATCGGCGGCCGGCTCGGTCAGCCGGCTGGGATCGAGTTCGCCGTTCACCGCCTCGAGAATCTCGGCGCCCGGATTGAGCGCCCGAAGTTGCGTGCTGAGCGCGTCGGCGGCGCCTTCGCCGGCGATATCGGTCTTGGTGATCACCAGTCGGTCGGCCAGGATCGCCTGCCGGCGCGCTTCCGACGACCAGGTGAGCGTATCGCCGCCGGCTTCGGCGTCGACCACCGTCACCACCGCCTCGATATGGAATACTTCGCCGAGCGCGCGGTCGGTGGCGAAGGTCTGTAGGATGGGCGACGGGTCGGCCAGCCCTGAGGTCTCGATCACGATGCGCTTGAAGGCCGGCAATTCACCGCGCTCTCGCTCGATCACCATGCGGCGCAGCGCCTGTTGCAGATCGGTGCGCGTGATGCAGCACATGCAGCCATTGCCGAGCAGCACGGTCTCGTCGGTGCTCGAGCGCACCAGCGCATCATCGATGCCGGTTGCACCGAATTCGTTGACCACCACGGCGGTGCCTTGCCCTTCCGGCGTCGCCAGGAAGGCGCGCAGCAGCGTGGTCTTGCCGGCGCCCAGGAATCCGGTGACCACGGTCACCGGAATGCGATGGCCGCGCTCGCGCTTGAGCCGGCGCCCGAACATCCCGGCGGCCGGGGAGGGGAAGAGCTCGTTCATGCCTCACTTTACCCCGCCCCGCCGCGCGGGGCGAGGGAGGATCAGAAATCCATCTCCAGCGTGTACAGCCCGCCGCTGAAGCGATCCATGGTGTAGACGATCCCGCGCTCGTCCACGAACACGTCGTTCATCTGAATGGCGCCGACCGGCGAGCCTTTCGGCGCCGGCGGCACGAAGCAGGCGACTTCCTTCGGCTGGTACGGATTGGAAATGTCGTAGGCGCGTAAGCCGCCGTTGAAGAAGGTGCCGAGCACGATCTGGTCGGAGTGCCACGCCGTCGGCAGCTCGACGTTTTCATGGATGTTGTGCGCGCCGAAGCGGCCGCCGCGGTCCTTGTAGGCATCGACCGGCGGCAACGGGCAGGTGGCGATCGACACCGGGTGCGTTTCGTCGCGCATGTCGAGCATCCAAATCAGCTTCGGCCAGTCTTTGGCGTTGTTCTCGGTCGACTCGTCCGTCACCAGCATTAGGTTGCGGTCGAACAGCGGCAAAGCGGTGTGCATGAAGCCGGTATAGGGCGGCGAATTGGTCCAGTGCGAGATCACCTTCGGATTGGCCTTGTCCTTGATGTCCATCACGAACATGCCGCCGTCGATGTAACAGAGGTAAAGCCGATCCGGCCGCGACTGATAAACGTTCGTGTTGTGCGCTCGGTACCCTTTGTCGAGCGGATGGCGCGGCGGCGGCGCGATATTGTCGGTCGCCGACGTGCCGGGCATCCACCAGCGGCCGACTTCCTTGGGCTTGGCCGGATCGCGCACGTCGATGCAGCGATAGAACTGGTCGTCGAGCGGGTTGCTCGGCTTGAAGTCGGGCGCGCCCGAAGCCATGTGGACGTATTCGCCGTCGCAGAACCACAATTGATGCACGCCGCGCGATGTCGGCCCCGAGCAGTCGAAGAACGAAATCGAGCGCGGCTTCTCCGGTACCGAGACGTCGAACAGCTCCAGGCCGGCCGGTTTTTGTCCCGTCTTCTGCGTCTGATAGGCCACCGCCATGATGTTGTTGGCCGAGCATTCGAGCGAATTCGAACGCATAAATGACTGCGGCAGGTCGGTCTGCACCACCACCTTGGGATTGCGCGGATCGGAGACGTCGACCCCGGTGAAATTCTTCGGGGCGCTTTCATGCGCCAGCCAGATGATGCGCCGGCCGTCCTTGGCGATCGTGATGGACATGCCTTCGCCCATGCCGCCGAAGCCGCCGAGGTCGTTCTGGGCGAGCAGTTTGAAATTCCAGGTGATGGGTTCCCCGGTCTGGGTCAACGGATTGCTTGCGGCGGGCATTAACGTCTCCGGTGCTTGTCGTTGTCGTGGAAAGGCCGGCGCGGACGCGCCGGCCTCGAGGTTGGCAGATTACAGGCTAGGCCATGGCTTTCTTGAGGAACTCGGTCCGCAGCGTCTTGCTCCAATCCGGGATCGCCTTAATTTTCTTTTCCTTGAGCAGGATTTCCGATTGCATCTGCATGTAGGGCTGGATGTCCGCCGGCCAGCCGGGAGCGACCTCGACGCGCGCGAGCGCCTTGGCGAAGGTTTCCGGCGCCAATTTGTAGCCCTTGGACGTGTAGAACGAATAGATCGTATCGGCGATCTTTTTCGGCTGCTGCTTGAAGTCCTTCTCCACGTCGAGCCAGGCCTTGAGATAGGCGACGATGGTGTCCGGGCTCTTCTCCACGAATTCAGGCGTCGCCGCCATGAACACCGGCAACTTGTCGAAGCTGTCGAACTCCGAGATCGTCACGGCCAGCCCGTCGGCTTCCGCGATGGCGTTGTAGGGCTCGACATTGCACATGGCGTCCACGGTCTTGGCGGCCATGGCGGCCACCATGTCGTCGACGTTCATGCGGATTTCCTGATAGTCGCCTTTGTGCAGTCCGGCCTTGGTGGCGATCTGGTCGACGAAGATGTTGCCGGTCGACGAGCCGGTCTGGTTGGCGACCTTCAGGCCCTTGAGCTGCTCGACCTTGGTGATGCCGAGATCCTTGCGCGCCATCACGCGCGCGGTCTTGCCGACATATTCGATCATGGCGATGGCGACCAGCCCGCCTTTGTCGTGACCGAGCGCGAGCGAGGGGCCGGCATAGGTGCCCATGTCGACCTGGCGCGCCACCATCTGCTGCATGGTGAGATTGCCGGATGGCACCGCGAATTCCTCGAACTTGACGCCGTGCTTCTCGAGCAGGCCGGAGCGCAGCAGGTAATAAGTCGGCATGCCCCACATGTTGGTCTGGTAGCCCTGCCGTACGGTCTCCAGCGCCGCCATCGACGGGCGAAGTCCAAGTCCTGTCGCCAGCACGCCAGCGCTGGTAGCCGCCAGCGCATGGCGGCGCGTGATGCCCTTTTGCAGAAGTGTCATGCTCATCCTCCCTTTATTTCTGTTGGCCGTTCACTGCCGATTTTTCGGTCTCTTCGGTATTCGTCTCGTGCCCGAGAAAGCGCAACAATTCCTTCTGGCATTCGACGAATTCGACGCTGAGCGGATCGCGCGGGCGCGGCAGCGGGATTTTGATCACGGCTTTCACCGTTCCGGGATGCGGCGTCATCACCACCACGCGATCGGCCAGATAGACCGCCTCGGCGACATTGTGCGTCACATAAATCACCGTCTTGCGGGTTTCCCGCCACACCTCCGCCAGCAGCCGCTGCATGTCGTCGCGCGTCAGCGCGTCGAGCGCCGCAAACGGCTCGTCCATGAGCAGCAC
>DAIMKK010000037.1:12024-12379 GCA_036721745.1 Pseudolabrys sp.
GCCGGATTGTACGCCAGCGCGCGAGCGATGGCGACCCGCTGCTGCATGCCGCCGGACAAATGATGCGGAAACGAACCGGTGAATTTCTCCAATTTCACCAGGCGCAATTGCTCGCGCGCAATGGTCTCGCGCTCCTGCTTGGGAACGCCCTTCATTTCCAGCCCGAACGTGACATTGCCAAGCGCAGTGCGCCACGGGAACAGCTGGGCGAAATCCTGAAACACCACGCCGCGGTCAAGGCCGTGGCCGGTGACCATCTTGCCGCCGATGTGGATTTCGCCCGATGCCGGCGCCAGGAATCCGGCGATCATGTTGAGCAAGGTCGATTTGCCGCAGCCCGACGGCCCGACGATGC
>DAIMKK010000038.1:0-12309 GCA_036721745.1 Pseudolabrys sp.
TCGGGCAGGATGCCGTATTTGATCGGGCCGAATAGCGCGGCGATCACACCGAAGCAGGCCAAGGCGCAAAACAGCAGCGGCACCGAATGACGCGCGAAGCCAAGCACCGCCAATGCGGCGACGAAGATCTCACAGAATTTCAGCCATTGCGCCACTCGCGCCTTGTCGTGGCGGTCGGCGAGTTCCCCGCCCAGCGCCGACAGGAAGAAATAAGGCGCGATGAAAATCGCGCTCGCCAGTGTGATCAAGGCTTCCGCGTCGGCGGCGGCGGAGCGGAACAAAATCAGGAAGACCAGCGAGGTCTTGAGAAAATTATCGTTGAATGCCGCGAAGAACTGGCACCAAAACAACGGCGCAAAGCGCCTCGACAGCATCAGGGGCGATGGCATCACCACTATTATTGCAAAGTTCCGGTGTAAGGGTGCGACCTACCCACAATAAAAATGGGCGGCCCGGAGGCCGCCCAAGGGGTTGCTTCAGACAGCACGCAACTACAGACGGAACTTACCTCCATTGACGGAATCGACCACGATCGCGGCCATGCTCAGGGCAATGGCGATCGCGAAGGTAACCGCAAACAGCGAGGTCCACATGGCGTAGCCTCCTCGTTGGCGCGACACGCGCGCGGACGTCTGGCCGGAGCAACGCAGGGGTCTGGGTTTGGTTCCTGGGATTTCCTGCCCGGGGCAGATTTTTGGTGATCATTTGGCGGGCGGCAACGTTAAGATTATGCGCCATAATGACTAAAGCTGAGCTTCAGGTTCCGGGGGGTGCCATGGCCACAATATTTAACGAGAGCACAATCGCCGCCGAGCCAGTGGGAAACGGTACTGCCCGCCAGCGCATGCTCACGCAGGAACGCGTATCGGGAACCCGCATTTTGCTCGACCGCCTGACGCTTGAGCCTGGGGGTGTGGCTGGCCTGGCGGTTCCGACGCAAGGCCTTGCCTGGTTCCAGATACTGCAAGGCGAGGCCGTGCTGGCGCATGATGGAGAACGCCTGACGCTGACTGACGCCCATGTCACCTTCCTGCCACCGGGGTATTCGGCCACCGTTTCATCCGGCGACGGCAGCGTTTTGCTCTACGGCGAAATTCCCGACGCCGCGCGTCTCGATCCCGCGCTCACAAAAAATCCGCCCGCTTTCCGCGTGGTCGACTGGACGCGCGAGCCGGTACTCGATTCCGAGCACGATGCGCGCAAGCGTATCTATCTGGTGACGCCGAAATTGTTCGGCACCAAGGCGGTGAAAGGCGAGATGATCATCTATCCGCCGGGCACCGCGGCCGCCAACCATCATCATGTGGGTGCCGAGCATTTCATGTTTGTGTTGCGCGGGCACGGCACCGTCTATGCCAACGAGCAGCCGTTTCCGGTGCGCAAAGGCGACGTGATCTATTACCCCGACCTCGAGCGGCACTATCTCGAGGCCGCGCCGGACGAAGAACTTGTGTTCGCGGAATTCTTCGCGCCCGGCGAATTCAAGACCATCTGGGTGGACGAAAGCCAGATCTGCACCTGGAAACCGGCCGGCCGCGATATTCGCGGGCGAATACCTGCACGCGATATCAAGGCGCACTCGTCGGCCGAGGTGCTCAGCCCTCAGGATGTGTGAGGAGGCGAAGGTTGGTGCCGGCGGAGGGATTTGAACCCCCGACCACCCGCTTACGAAGCGGATGCTCTACCGCTGAGCTACGCCGGCTGAAGGCTGGCACTCATATCGACGCAGGTCCGGAATAGCAATACGCCCGCCGCTTGCTGGCCGCCTAGCGAAACAGCTGCATGAATCGCTGCCAGGGGGCCCGCGGCGGCGGTTCGGTGGGTTCCGGCACCGGATCGCTCTCCAGCGTGGAATCCGGGCCAGGATCGTCGGGAGCGTGCACTAGAGGGATCACCGGCTCGACCGGTTTCGGTTTGGCAACGGATTTCGCCGACTTGCGGGGCGGCGGCGCCGGCGGTGCAACCGCGATCGGTCCGGCGGCCGGCTGCGGAGGCGGCGAGGCCGCCTCGATCATCGGACGCGTGACACCGATTTCGGCCAGCGGCACTTTCCACACAAAACCGTCGAGCCGGCCATTTGGCGACACCGGGCGCCATTGCTCGGACACCACGCCGTCGGCAGTCCAGGCCGGATCGCCGGCCGCCCGCATGGCGCGGCCCATCCATTCGCGCACGCGGCCTTGGTCGCCGTGTTCGCTTTCCTCGATCTCGGCCATCAGTGTGGCGACCCGCCGCGTCGGCGCCGAGAGATACGGCGCCAGCGCCGCCCGCGCGACGCTGAACTCGCGCGCTTCGAGCGCAGCATGCGCCACGGCAATCGCGCCTTCGAGCTGGCCCGGCACATTGGCGGCCAGCTTCTGCATACGCGTGAGACGTTCGCGCGCGCTGTCGCCGAACCGCAAATTCGCATAAGCCTCGGCGATATCGGGATGTGGATTGATCGTCCACGCCTTCTCCAGAATCTTGCGCGCCTTGCGTTGCTCGCCCGCTTCCGTCAGCCGCCGCCCGGCCAGCGCCGCCGCGGGCACCAGATCGGGCGCGAGCTTGACCGCATCCAGCACTGCCGCACGCGATGCGTCGCGGTCGAGTTCCTCCAGCGCCAGCGCACGGGCAGTCAGCAGCACGGCGCGCTTGCGGCGATAGTCGGCCTTCTCGAGCGCACTCTTCATATGATCGAGTGCATCGAGCGCGCCGGCCCAGTCGGCGGCGGCGCAGCGATAATCGAGCGCGGCCTGTCCGGCCCAGGCCGGCGACGGCGACGCCTTTGCTGCTTCCTCGACCGCGAGGCGAGCGGCATGCGCATCCTCGCGCCGCTGCGCCTCGATATAGAGCCCGCGCAGGCCGAGCAGCTTGGTGTCGTCGCGCCGGGTCATTTCACGGAACGCGCGCTCTGCGCCATCGCGGTCGCCGGCCATCTGCGCCGATTGCGCGGTGAGCAACAGCGCCAGCGGATCGCCCGGCGACAGCCGCGCCGCATCGTCGGCGGATCTGCGCGCGCTGCGCAGATCACCGGCGCCGATCGCGATCAATCCGCGCGAGATCGCCAGATAGCCTTTCATCGCGCGGCGATGCCGGAAGAAGAGCGATACTTGCTCGGGCGAGCGCAGGATGAAGCGCACGATCCCCAATAGCAGCATGAGTACGAGCACCAGTGCGGCGACAGCGAGCGCCGCCACCATCACCGAGGTCTCGATATGGTAGCCCATCCAGGTGACGATGACGTCGCCCGGCCGGTCGGCGACCCAGGCAAAGCCGGCCGCCAGCACCGCGACCGCCAACAGGAACAGAATCACCCGGATCATCGCGCCCTCACTGTGGCACGAGTGCGCGCGCCGTATCGGCGGCGAATTGACGTGAGGCCGCGAGCGCGGCCTGGCGCGCGTTAGCCTTTTCGATCCAGGCCTGCGCCGGCGCGCGCGTGGCGGCAGCGAGCTTGCCGAGATTGCCGAGCGCGGCTGCAATGTCGGCTCTGGCGGCGTCGATTTCAAGGCGCGCCAACACCGCGGATGGGTCGTCACCGGGCGGCGCATTGACCGGGCGAATTTGCACCAGTTTGCCGGCATTGGCCTGCAGCCGCCCGAGGAAGCCAGCTTCGGGTGCCTGCGCGCCGGAAATCTTCAGCATAGCCGGCAGCATCGCGCGTAGCTCCTGCGCCAGTGCCTGCGCGGTCGGCACGCCAGTTGCAGCAAATGTTGCGAGCGAGGTTAAAACCTTTTCGTCGGCGCCGAGCGACTTGGCCTGCGCGAGCTCGGCCGCAAACGGCGCGCCGCTCGCGACCGCATCGCGCAGCGCCGCCGCGCTCAAGGCCAGCCGCGCGGCGATGTCGGCCGAAGACGCCTTGGTGATGTCGTCGCGCGCGGCCTTGGCGGATTGTTCGAGAGCCGCGATGCGCTTTTGCAAGGAGTCGAGTTCGGCCGGCGAAATTCCGGTGGTGGAATTCTTGGCAGCGTCCTGCATGCTGGCCTGCAAATCCGTCACCGCCTTGGCGGCCGCGTCGGCGCGTTCACGCGCTTGGCTTGTATTGGCGGCAATTTCGTCGCTGCGGCGGTTGAGCGCCGCGAGCGCGATGCCGAGCGACTTCATGGCATTGTCGGCGGCGGTGAGCCGCTCGGCAACGCCTGGATCGCCCGCCGGCAGTTTCTTGATCGCCTCTTCGATCTTGCTCACGCGCTGGGTGAGCGCATCGATCGTCTTGGTATCCGCCGGTGCTTGTGCAGCTGTATCGGTCGAGGCGACGGAGCGCACCGCCAGCAGACCGGTCAGCCAAAGCGCGAACAAGACCAGCATCACGGCCGCCGCGCCGGCGACACCGGCGGCGAGCGTCGCTATGCCGAAAGGACCACCGGGCCGCGGCCCGGCCGTATCGGCGGGCGCGGCCTTCGCAGGACCGGGCGGCGGCTCTTGCGGGGGAGCCGGCGGCGGATCGGGCTGTGGTGGCGATGCCGCCTCAGGCGGCGGCATTTCGGTGGCGGTGAGGTCGATAGTCGGCGCCGCGCGCTTCTTGCGGCGCGGGGCTTGCGGCGCGGCCTGTTGCGCTCCTTCGGGCGTTTGCGGCGTCGTGCGCTTGTCTGCCATGCAGTACCTCGGCGAATCGGCCCACCCGCAGACAGGAAATAACGCAATTGGCGCAGCGGCGCCAATCAACCCTGCGGCCGCTCCAGGCTTGCGATCAGCGCCGCCTCGTCCGGCCGCGGCGCAATAGCGATACGGGTGGCGCCGGCACAGCTGAGCGGCTCGGCGATCTGCGCCGACAGGCAGATATGCCGCACGCCGAGCGCCTGTCCGGCAACACCTACTTGGGCCGCGCCGGCGATATAATTCTCGGCGCTGCGCTTGGAAAAATGCAACACCGCGTCGACGTCGCCGGCCTGCAGCGCCGCGATCAGCTCGGGCGGAAACGGCGCGGTGACCGCCCGATAGACTACCGCCATTTCGGCTGCGACGCCATGTACGACCAGTTCGCCAACCAGATCGGCGGCGCGGTCTTCGCCAGCGAGATAGAGCAGCGGCGCCGACGCGTCGGCGTGCCGCTCGGCGATGAGCTGCACCAGATCGCGCAAGTCGCCGCCCGCCGACGTGACATTTGAAAATCCCGCCTGCCGCGCAGCGTCGGCGCTGCGCCGGCCGACCGTAAACAGCGGCAGCTTGAACAGCTCATTGCACGCCGGGTAGCCGGCGATGGCGCCGGGCACATTGGCGCTGGTGATGATCACCGCGCCCCAGGTGCCGGAAAGATCGGCCGCAACCGGCTCGACCCGCATGAGCGGCGCGACCAGCACCTCATGTCCGCGCGCGCGTAAAGCAGCGGCGGTGCGTTCGCTATCGGCCTGCGGGCGGGTGACGACCAGGCGCATGGTTCAATCGAAGAAGCCGGGGCCGGCGAGACGCTTCAATTCGCGACCGGCTTCGCTGCATATCTTGACCGCATCCTGGCGATGGCCAGTCGCGGCGATGTCGTGCGCGGCAGCACCATCGGGCCGCGCGATCAACCCACGAAACTGCACCGTGTCGTCGCTGAGCGTGGCATGACCGCTGATCGGCGTCTTGCAGGAACCGTCAAGCACCGCGAGGAACGCGCGCTCGGCCGAAAGCGTGGCCAACGTGTCGGCGTGATTAATGCGCGCCAACGCTTCGCGTGTGCGCGTATCGTCCGCGCGAGCCTCGATACCAATGGCACCCTGCCCGACTGCCGGCAGAAATTCGTCCGTACTCATGATCTTGGTCGCGTGCTGGGTCAATCCGAGCCGCTTCATGCCGGCGAGCGCGAGAATGGTCGCGTCCATTTCGTCGGCGTCGAGCTTGCGCAGCCGAGTCTCCACATTGCCGCGCAGCGGCACCACGCACAGGTCGCCGCGCGCGCGCTTGGCGATCGCCTGCCGGCGCAGCGAGGCGGTGCCCAACGTCGCGCCCTGCGGCAGTTCGGCGAGCGAGCCCGCCTTGCGGCTGATGAAAACGTCGCGCGGGTCTTCGCGCTCAAGACAGGCCGCCAGCGTCAAACCGGGTTGCGAGTAGGTCGGCATATCCTTGGCCGAATGCACGGCCAGATCGATGCGGCCGTCGAGCAGCGCCTCCTCGATCTCCTTGGTGAACAGACCCTTGCCGCCCACCTCCGCCAGCGGCCGGTCTTGGATCGCGTCGCCCGAGGTGCGGATGATGACGAGCTCGATCGCCGCCTCGTCCACCCCGAGGGTTGCGGCCAGCCGCGCGCGCACCATGCGCGCCTGCACCAGCGCCAGCGGGCTGCCGCGCGAGCCGATGCGCAAGGGGGCTGCGGCGGAGGATTGCACCATGTAACCTCGCGATGCTAGGCCGGGCCGGGGTCCGGGCTTTCGGGTCAATTGACTAGCTATTATTTCACCCGCCGTCACCTCGCCCCTGCCGGGCGAGGCAAGAAATGAGGAACGAATGGTTGTCCTCGGGATCGAGACGACCTGCGACGAGACCGCCGCGGCGGTGGTGGAACGTTCCGAGGACGGCCGCGGCAAGATTCAGTCCAATATCGTGCTGTCGCAGGTCAGCGAGCACGCCGCTTTCGGCGGCGTGGTTCCCGAAATCGCCGCCCGCGCCCATGTCGAGGCGCTCGATCTCATCATCGCCAAGGCTATGCAGCAGGCCGGGTGCGGCTACGACCAGATCGACGGCATCGCCGCCGCCGCCGGCCCCGGGCTGATCGGCGGCGTGATCGTGGGGCTGACCACGGCCAAGGCGATCGCGCTGGTCAAACGCAAGCCGCTGATCGCGATCAATCATCTCGAAGCCCATGCTCTCACCGCGCGGCTGACCGACGCCACGCCATTTCCTTATTGCCTATTCCTCGCCTCCGGCGGCCACACCCAGATCGTCGCGGTGCGCGGCGTCGGCGACTATGTGCGGATCGGCACCACGCAGGACGACGCCATCGGTGAGGCCTTCGACAAGACCGCCAAGTTGCTTGGCCTCGGTTATCCGGGCGGGCCTCTGGTCGAGAAGGAAGCGACACGCGGCGACGCCGCCCGCTTCGCGTTGCCGCGACCGATGCACGGACGCAAGGACGCGGATTTCTCGCTCTCTGGCTTGAAGACCGCGTTGCGGCTGGAAGCGGAAAAAATCGCGCCGCTGTCCGACCAGGACGTCGCCGACCTGTGCGCTTCGTTCCAGCAGGCGGTGGTGGAAGTCGTGCTCG
This sequence comes from Pseudolabrys sp., assembly GCA_036721745.1. GTDB lineage: Bacteria > Pseudomonadota > Alphaproteobacteria > Rhizobiales > Xanthobacteraceae > Pseudolabrys. Next base: position 7,163 of record DAIMKK010000038.1, read on the forward strand.
ACCGGCTGCGCGCCGGTTTGCGTCTGTTCCGCGTCAAATATGGCGCGCCCACCGCGCTGGTCGCCGCCGGCGGCGTCGCTGCCAATCAGGCGATCCGCAAGGTGCTGCATCGTCTCGCCTTCGAGGTCGGCACCGTACTGGTAGTGCCGCCGTTCGAGCTGTGCACCGACAACGGCGCCATGATCGCCTGGGCCGGCGCCGAGCGGCTGGCGCTCGGCCTCACCGATACGCTCGATGTCGCGCCGCGCGCGCGCTGGCCGCTCGACGAGATCGCGGCGGCCAAGGGCAAGCTGCAACGCACGGCGGCATATAAATGACCATTCAACGCATCGCCGTGCTCGGTGGCGGGGCCTGGGGAACGGCGCTGGCGCAGACCTGCGCGCGTGCCGGACGTGACGTCACGCTTTGGGAATTCGACGCCGGCAATGCCGAGCACCTCGCGAGCAAGCGCGAGAGCCGCTTCCTGCCTGGCGTGCGACTGGAAGACAGCATCAAGGTAACGCGCGCGCTGGCCGAGGCTTCGCGCAGTGATACGATCCTTCTGGTCGTTCCAGCCCAGGCGATGCGTTCGGTGATAAAATCGCTGGCGCAAACAATTTCTGCCGGCTCACCGCTGATCGCTTGTGCCAAGGGCATCGAGCACGGCACGCACAAATTCATGTCCGAGATCATCAACGAATGCGCGCCGAATGCAGTGCCGGCGATCTTGTCCGGCCCGAGCTTTGCCGCCGATGTGGCGCGCGGATTGCCGACGGCAGTGACGATCGCCGCGCCCGATGCGGCAATCGCCGGCGCGCTGGCGCAGGCGATCAGCTCCGGCACGTTCCGCCCCTATCATTCGACCGACGTGCGTGGGGTCGAGCTCGGCGGCGCCACCAAGAATGTGCTGGCAATCGCCGCCGGCATCGTCACCGGGCGCGGGCTCGGCGCCAGCGCCTCGGCGGCTTTGACCACGCGCGGATTCGCCGAGTTGGTGCGTTTCGGCAAGGCGTTCGGTGCGCGCACCGAGACGATGATGGGGCTTTCGGGACTGGGCGATCTGATCCTGACGTGCTCGACCCCGCAATCGCGCAACTTTTCATTCGGCGTGGCGCTCGGCAAAGGCGAGAAGCCGGACGGCGCCGCGCACGGCAAATTGGCCGAAGGCGCCTTCACCGCGCCGGTGCTGTTGGAAATGGCGCGCGCGAAGAATGTGGAGATGCCGATCTGCGCAGCCGTCGCCGCCGTGTTGGCGGAAGAACTAAGTGTGGACGCGGCGATCGAGTCGCTGCTCACGCGGCCGCTCAAGTCGGAGCATTGATATGGCCTGCTGGCTGATGAAATCCGAGCCCGGCGCCTGGTCGTGGGCCCAGCAATTAAAAAGCGGCGCCAAGGGCGAAGCCTGGTCGGGCGTTCGCAACCATCAGGCCAAGCTCAACCTGATGAAGATGAAGAAAGGCGACCGCGCCTTGTTCTATCACTCCGGCGCCGACAAGGCCGCAGTCGGCATCGTCGAAATCATCCGCGCACACTATCCCGATCCGACCGCCAAACCCGGCGAGCCCTGGGTGGTGGTTGACGTGAAGGCGGTAGAGCCGTTGCCCAAGCCGGTGACGCTCGCTGCGATCAAGGCGGAGCCGAAACTGAAGGCGATGGTGCTGGTCAACAATACACGGCTGTCGGTACAGCCGGTGACCGACGCCGAATGGAAAATCGTGTGCAAGATGGGTGGACTATAGCGGGAGGGCCTCCATGACCTTCGCGGGCATTAATTACTGGGCGGTGCTGGTGGCGGGCGCCATCGGCTTCGCGTTCGGCGGCGTCTGGTATCGCCTGCTGGCCGAGCCGTGGAAGGCAGCGCACGGCTTCACCACCGAACAAATCCGCGCTCATCACGGCAAGGGGGCGGCGCCTTGGCCGCTCATCATCGCGCTCGCCGCCGACTTGATCATGGCCTGGATGCTGGCCGGCGTGATCGGCCATCTCGGCGAAATCACGATCAAGAACGGGATGATCACCGCCGCCTTCATCTGGTTCGGCTTCGTTATCACTACCCTGGTAGTCAACAACACCTTCGGCATGCGCAGCGCCAAATTGATCGTCATCGACGGTGGTCATTGGCTGGCCGTGCTGCTGTTGACGGGCGCGATCATCGGCGCCTGGGGGGTATGAGTACCCCCGTATGCCCCACCAAAGTGGGGCATGGCGCGCCTTGTCGCGCCTGCAAGCGCCGTCGCATAATAGACCCAACGAGAAACTAAACGGGTGCCCGCTGAGCTGCGCGGGCGGGGAGGAATTTGCGATGTCCGACAAGATCTATGACGTTCCGCCTGCTTGGCAGAAACGCGCCTTCGCCGACAAAGCGAAGTACCAGGAAATGTATGCTCGCTCGATCAAGGACCCGAACGGGTTCTGGGCCGAGCAGGCCAAGCGCATCGACTGGATCAAGCCGTTCACCAAGGTAAAAAACACTTCCTTCGACCCGCATAACGTCTCGATCAAATGGTTCGAGGACGGCACGCTCAACCTCGCCTACAACTGCGTCGACCGGCATCTCGCCAAGCGCGGCGATCAGGTCGCGATTCTGTGGGAGGGCGACGATCCGAAAGAAGACAAGAGGATCACTTACAAGCAGCTGCACGCCGAGGTGTGCAAGTTCGCCAATGTGCTGAAAGCGCGCGGTGTCAAGAAGGGCGACCGCGTCACCATTTACATGCCGATGATTCCGGAAGCGGCGATCTCCATGCTCGCCTGCGCGCGCATCGGCGCCGTCCATTCGGTGGTGTTCGGCGGTTTCTCACCCGATTCGCTTGCCGGCCGCATCGAGGACTGCAAGTCGCCCATCATCGTCACCGCCGACGAAGGCGTGCGCGGCGGCCGCAAGATTCCGCTCAAGGTAAATGCCGATGCCGCCGCCGAGAAGGCCGGCGGCGTCACCAGCATCATCGTCGTGCGCCGCACCGGCGAGAAAGTGAACATGAAGGCCGGCCGCGACGTCTATTACGACGAGATCGCCAAGACCGTGCCGGCAGACTGCCCATGCGAGGAGATGAACGCGGAGGACCCGCTGTTTATTCTTTATACATCGGGCTCGACCGGCAAGCCGAAGGGCGTGCTGCACACCACCGGCGGCTACGCGGTCTACACCTCGATCACGCACCAATACGTGTTCGACTATCACGACGGCGACATCTACTGGTGCACCGCCGACGTCGGCTGGGTCACTGGCCACAGCTACATCGTCTATGGCCCGCTCGCCAACGGCGCCATCACCATGATGTTCGAGGGCGTGCCGAACTATCCGACCACCTCGCGATTCTGGGAGGTGTGCGACAAGCACCAGGTCAACATTATCTACACCGCGCCGACCGCGATCCGCGCGCTGATGCAGGGCGGCGACGGTCCGGTAAAGAAGACCACGCGCAAAAGCTTGCGCCTGCTCGGCACCGTCGGCGAGCCGATCAATCCGGAGGCCTGGGAGTGGTACTACCACGTGGTCGGCGAGGACCGCTGCCCGATCGTCGACACCTGGTGGCAGACCGAGACCGGCGGCATTCTCATTACGCCGCTGCCCGGCGCGATCGCGCAGAAGCCCGGCTCGGCGACGCTGCCGTTCTTCGGCGTCATCCCGCAGATCGTCGATGCCGAAGGCAACGAGCTCAAGGGCGCCGGCTCAGGCAATTTGTGCATCGCCGACGCTTGGCCGGGAATGATGCGCACGGTCTATGGCGACCATGAGCGCTTCGTGCAGACTTATTTCTCGACCTATATCGGCCGCTACTTCACCGGCGACGGCTGCCGCCGCGACGAGGACGGCTATTACTGGATCACCGGCCGCGTCGACGACGTGATCAACGTCGCCGGCCATCGCCTCGGTACCGCCGAGGTGGAAAGCGCGCTGGTTGCGCATCCGAAAGTGTCGGAAGCCGCCGTGGTCGGCTACCCGCACGACATCAAGGGCCAGGGCATCTATGCGTACGTGACGCTGATGACCGGCGAAAAGCCGACCGAGGAATTGCGCAAGGAGCTAGTGGCCTGGGTACGCAAGGAAATCGGGCCGATCGCTTCGCCCGACTTGATCCAGTTCTCGCCCAGCCTGCCGAAGACGCGCTCGGGCAAGATCATGCGGCGAATCCTGCGCAAGATCGCCGAGGACGACTACGGCGCGCTCGGTGACACTTCGACGCTGGCCGAGCCGGCCGTGGTCGACGATTTGGTGCATAACCGGCAGAACAAGAAGGCCGGCGCCAAAGCGGGGGCGTAAACAAGCCTCCGCAAGTCGATCATCATGAACAGTGCTCGGGCTCGGCTCCGCCGGCCCGAGCCTCGTTAAGTTTTAGCCGTCATTTACGTTATTTAGAACTTTCGCCCGAGCAGCCCGCAACCTGCATTATTATTGCGGCGGTCAACAGTCGCGAGCGGATGCAATGATTCTTATGTTTCGGCGTGCGGCACTCATTATTGCGATCGCATGGGGCACTGGGCTGCTAATGGCGCCGGCTGCGAATGCAGCCACACACGACGTAGTTAGCTTCTCCGGCTTCTCACCCGGCACCATCGTCATAAAGACCCACGAGCGCCGACTTTACTATGTCCTCGACCGCGACCAAGCCCTGCGCTTTCCGGTCGGCGTCGGCAAAGCCGGCATGACCTGGACCGGGAACGCGCGCGTCGAGGGTAAATTTATCCGGCCGGCCTGGGCGCCGCCCGCTTCCATCCGCCGCGAAAATCCAAAGCTGCCGCGGGTCATTCCCGGCGGATCGCCGCACAATCCAATGGGCGCGGCCGCGCTCACTTTGCGCGGCGGCGAATACGCCATCCATGGCACCAATCGTCCGGAATTGATTGGCGGGTTCGTCTCGCACGGCTGTATCCGCATGTACAACGCCGACATCCGTGAGCTTTATCGCCTAGTCGCTGTCGGCACGCGGGTCGTCGTCGAGCAGTGATCGGTGGGCGCCGTTCGACGCCGAATTTCACCCGCACCAGCTTTCGCGCCGGCCGCCGTAATAACGGCGCGCATAGCCGCCGTCATACAGCGCCTCGGACACATTCGGCGTGCGCGCGGTCGAGACGTCGGCATCGACGCGTCCGCCATATTTGTCCTGGCCTACGCGTGAGATGCCGACCGAACCTTCCGCCAGCAGGCGCGTCGCGCGCGGCCAGCG
>DAIMKK010000039.1:0-12205 GCA_036721745.1 Pseudolabrys sp.
GATCTTGAACGTGGAGCGCGCGCGCTTCGACAAGATGCTGGGCAGCCAGGAGATCGGCACGCTGATCACCGCGCTCGGCACCGGCATCGGGCGCGACGAGTTCAATCCCGACAAGCTGCGCTACCACAAGATCATCATCATGACCGACGCCGACGTGGACGGCAGCCACATCCGCACGCTGCTGTTGACGTTCTTCTTCCGGCAGATGGAGGAACTGATCAAGCGCGGCCATATCTACATCGCGCAGCCGCCGCTCTATAAGGTCAACCGCGGCAAATCCGAGCAGTATCTCAAGGACGAACGCGCGCTCGAGGATTATCTGATCGCGACGGGCCTGGAGGATTCGGTGCTCCGCCTCGCGTCGGGCGAAGAGCGCGCCGGCGAGGATCTGCACAAATTGGTCGAGGAAGCCCGCGCCATCCGCAACATCCTCACCGGGCTGCACAGCCGCTATAACCGCAAGGTGATCGAGCAGGCGGCGATTGCCGGCGTACTCACGCCCAAAGTCACCGACGATCTTAAAACCGGGACCGCCGCCGCCGGCTACATCGCCAAGCGGCTCGACGCGCTCGAGGAAGAGACCGAGCGCGGCTGGAAGGGTTCGTTCGACGAGAACGGCTTCCATTTCGAGCGCACCGTACGCGGCGTCAAGGAAGTGGCGATCATCGACCAGGCGCTGCTCGGCTCGGCCGACGCCCGCAAGCTCGACGAATTCGCCGCCACTTTGCAGCAGGCCTATCCGCGCCCGACACCGCCGGCCATGCTGCGCCGCAAGGACGAGACCATCGCGATCCACGGCCCGGTCGGCCTGTTCGAGGCGCTCACGAATGCGGGCCGCAAGGGCATCGCCATGCAGCGCTACAAAGGCCTGGGCGAGATGAACCCCGAGCAATTGTGGGAGACCACGCTCGACGTCAACGCGCGCTCGCTGTTGCAGGTCCGCATCAAGGAGGTCGACGAGGCCAATGTGCTGTTCGACCAGCTGATGGGCGATCTGGTCGAGCCGCGCCGGCAGTTCATCCAGGACAACGCGCTGTCAGCGAGCGTGGACGTGTAGCGGTCACGGCAACGACTCGTTTTCCCAGTCGGTCATTAGCTTCTGCGCGATATCCTCGAATTTCGGTTGCGCCGGATTCTTTAATCCTGAAATCGTGCGCTTCAACAGATCGTCCGCGATCTCGAATCCGAGCGCGCGATAGCTTTCAAACTGCGATTCGCTGAAGAACTGATCGCTAGTCGATTGGTGCGGGAAATCCGCATTGGCGGCAGCATAGTTGCGCACGCCGACATTACCGATGCGGTCGAGGTGATAACCAGCCTTGACGTAAAGGATTAAACCAGGCTCGCCACCGTCATCAGCTTTCGGGTAATCGATAAGGCCGAGGGCGTGGAATGGCAGTTCTGCAAGCTCGGCTTTTCGTTCTTTTTCTTTTTTTTCATCGCAACACGGATCGCGGTCGTCTTCGGCGCGCGTCTTTAATTTGCTGATGCCGCGGAAGTGGATCGCCACCCCGAGATCAAGACTTATCTTACGCGCTGCGTTGCCGAGGTCGCCGAACTGATAGTCGGGATCGCAGCCGGCATCGCTCACCACGATGAAGCGGCAGCGCCGGCGCACCATTTCGTACAGGCCGAGATTTTCAAAGTGGCCGCCGTCGGACAGGTAGACGTATTTGCTCTGGTCGGTGGTGTTGCCGGCCATTTCATTGAGCAGCGGGGCGATGGCGATGCGCGGCCCCTCGCCGCCGTAGATATTGCGGTCGTTGTCCGACGGATTGCCTAGCCACCAACCGAGGCGCACGTTGAACATCGTCATCAGGAACGCCAGCGTGGGCGAGGAATTGTAGCCCATGTTCGGGCTTGCCGCCGCGCCGGAAATCGCCAGCGCGGTGCCGAGCGAGATGCCGTCGGGGCCGCCATATTCGTTGCTGTTACGAAACGCACCGCGATATTGCATCACCCCGGCGGCATCGGGCGAGCGTCCGCAGGCGGTGCCGGAATAGAGCGGGCTCACGACAAAGGACTCGGCCTTGCGCTCCTGCCATGCCAGTTTTTTCGTCGAGACGATGTTCAGCGCCATGTTGACCACATGATAGGGCTGCCAGTCCTTGCCGCGCACCGGCGGCCATTTGCCGTTCTCCTTGAGCGGCCACAGCTGCCAGACCGAAATATTGTCGAGTTCGTCGAAGCCGGTGAACGGATTGGGCTTGCGGTGATCGATGTGCGAGGCGCCGAGGAACGCCCGGATCAGCCGGTTGCGATAGAGGGCGTGCAGCGAAAAGCGGTTGATATTGACTTTGTACGACGCCATCAAGCCGACGAAAGCCACCACGAGAAAGCCCCACAGCAGCGGAAACGCCTCAACCGGCGTGGGCGCATAGCCGGTCGGGGATACCTTTTTGTCGCTGAACATCGTGATGCTGAGAAACGATTCATGAAACAGCGCGAGATCGATCAAGGCCGCCGATAAGATCACCAGGAAGGCGGCGAAAACGACGGCCGCGATCGCGAAGACCGCGGCCGAAATCAGTTTCACGTATGACGGCGGTTTATCCTGCTTGGCGCTCCCGGTCGCCGTTGTCAGACTGCTTTTGCCGAGCACGGCGGCGATCACACCCGATACGCCGCCGACGGGCGCGATCCAGGTTTTAAACATATCCAGCAGTTGCTCAGCCCACAGCGCCCCGACAAACACCAGCGCCATCGTCAACAACCAGATCAGGCCCGCCAGCATGAAAAGCCCGGCGGCGCGCGCCAGCCACTCGCGGTCCGATTCGGAGTCGGCTTCGTAACTGGTAAGGCCTGCGAAGATCACCTCGGCAAGCAGCTGCGACAACAATATCCACGGCACGCCGGCGATCAGCAGGACGATTTCCGAGGGCAGCCCGAACGGCACGTCGCCCCAATACATCTGATAGGAGAAATAGACGCCGAGCCCCAGCAGCGCTCCGTATATTGCGCCGGCAATAGTCCAGAACAGCAGATCGCCGAAATAATCCTTGGCATTGTGGAATTTCGGCCAAGCCAGAAACCAGCTCACGAGGTAGACCGCGGCGCCAGCACCGCTTCCAAGCGCGACGAGCAACAGCCATGCTTGCACGCCCAAATGCCTATCGACGACGACAGGGGCAACTCGGAGCCAGCGCGAGAACCAGGCCGAAGCTCGCCACCATCGTCGGCAGCAAATCGCGGCGAACGAATTTCCCCAGCGTGGCCGCGCCGCCATCACGGGTCGGACGATTCTTGGTTCTAAATCGCAGGGCGAAAAGAAAAATAACAATACTGATGCCGCCAAATATGATGGTGGGATCGTAGTCCCTTGAAATGACAAAACATGACGTCGGCTCATAGCGCCCGATCCAAACCATTAAGACCGCCAGGGCTTTGAGAACGATAATCGCCAGCCAGAGGACCGGAAGGATCACCAGCCAATTGAGCAGAAGATTTCGCAGCACCAGCGCAAGAGCAGCCCAGGTATCGGCAGAGCCGAGCCCCAGCTTGGGCGTGAGATAATTGCTGTAGGTGCGCAGCCAGGAGATCTCTTGCGGCTCGTTTTCCGGCCGGTCGCGCCGATCGGTCAGTTTGCGCCACGCATCGGCAAAACCGGCGCGCGCAACCCAGGCCGACAACCAGCTTCCAATGTAACCGCCGCCGGAAACGGTAGAGAGATATTGAAAGCGCGAGAGCAGACTGTCCTCGGGCTTCTTCACGCCCGGCCCGCTGCCGCCCGCGCGGATGCACGGCGAAGGCCTGCATCACGCCAAGCGCGAACGAGGCGCTGCGGATGCCGCCGCCCGACAGGCAGAGCGCGGCAGAGTCCAGCTTGTTGAGCGCGCGGTTGAGCTCCTTGCCGGTAGGTTTGGCGAGCTCGGCGCCATGGATCGCCAGGGCTTCCTCGCACAACACATATTCCGTGGTTAGCGGATCGTCCGCGCGTGAAAAAATCGCGTCGCGCACGCGCCGCGCAGCTTGCTGCAAAGCCACGAACACCATCGGAAGCCCCCAGAGCCAATCGTCGCCAACTGCAACCTAAGGTAGGTTCCGCTAAAATCTAGCTCCAATCAAGTGGGCTGCAGGGTGATGGCGACCAGCCGCCTCACGACATCAGCTTGGCGCCGATGGCGAGCCCAATCGCCAGCGCGCCGACAAACAGCACCAGGAAAATGCCGAACAGCCACTGCGCGATGGTGGCGGAGGCCTGCTCGACTCCGGTAAAGCCGAATAGGCCGGCGACTATGGCGATCAGCAGGAAAACAAAGGCCCATTTCAGCATCGGCGGCTCCCGCGCTCGGTGTTGCGGCCTTTAAATAGGTTTGCCCGCATTGCGGTTCCAGGGCGGTGAAACCGCGGCCTCGGCCATCGTGCGCGGATCGCGCGGCGGCCAGCGACCGGCATCGACGCGGGTCAGAAATTCGCCGACCACGCGGTTGAACAAATCGGGCTCCTCCAGGTTCACCAAATGCCCGGTCTTCGGGAACATGACCAGCCCGGACGCCGCGATGCTGGATTTCAGGAACAGGCTCGGCTCGATGCAACGGTCATCTTCGTCGCCGACCACGATCAGCGCCGGGATCGTTAGTTTCCGAATCTCCTTCTCGAAGTCGTAAAGCGAGGGCCGTGCGCCCTGGAAGCCGCGCGACATATGGGCCGAGCCCTGCGCGTCGTGCTCGGCCAGGCGCTTGGCGAATTCCGCAAAGCCGCGCGGGTCCTTGAGCAAGAACGGTACGCGCGCCGGACCGTTGCCGTAGGTCTTGGCCACCGCGGCCGAACCTTCGCGCTCGAACACCAGCGCGAGATCGCGCGAATTTTTGTGAAACGGCACGGTGTAGGCCCGCTCGCTGCCCGAGCCAGTGCCGGCGAGCGTCATCGAGAGAACGCGATTGGGGTGATTGAGCGCAACCTGCAGCGTGGTGTAACCGCCCATCGACAGGCCGACGATATGCGCAGCTTCGATCTTAAGATGGTCGAGCACGGCGACGGCGTCGCGCATCACGTGCAGGTAGCTGTAGGCGTCGCCCGAGGCCGGCACGTCGGACGGCGTGTAACCGCGAAAGGCATAAGCGATGCAGCGATAGCGCTTGCCGAATTCGCGCAGCTGCGGCTCCCAGCTGCGGTGATCGCCGGCGAATTCGTGCACAAACAAAATGGGCGTGCCCTGCCCGACCTCTTCGTAATGCAGTCGCACTTTGTCGGACGTGACGGCGAAAGGCATGGTTGAGCGCTCCGTTAAGGCGGTGGCACTCTAACCGGATATCGCGCCCGGCCGGAAGCCACCGGAGATTGACGCACAAAACGAAACGGCCGGCGAAAAGCCGGCCGCGGTCTGCAATTCGTATGCGCTGGTCAGCTCGGATGGCGCGCCGCCCAGCCTAGGTCCATGCGCCGGCGCCAGGCGTTCTGCCGCAGACCGAGCAGCCGTTTCGCGGCGATCTTGGCCTCGGCGCGGCTTCCCGCCGCGCAGGTGCGGTATTCGAGGTCGGAAATGCGCGACACCAGCGGCGGCTTGCGAAAAAAGTTGACGATCGGGCCGCCGCCGCCGTCGAACTTCAACCCGGCGATCGTATGCGCCACATCGCCGGAATGCCCGAACGCCATCACCCGGCCGGTCATCATATGGCGAACCTCGTAAACCCCGGGGCCCGCCGGCGCTTCGACGACATCGCCGCTTTTTACGTCGGGAAACCGCTTCCAGCCGCCCCAGGTTTGCATCATGTGGAAAAACCCCGATTTACCGCGGAAACAGCGCTGCGTGAACGCAACACCAAAGCTTTGGTTCCGCACGGTCAACGCCGCATGCTGATAATCCGCCGTGGCCGACCGCGAAAGCGGGCGGCCATACCCTCATCACGTATAGTTGAATTTGTATATATCCAGGGCGCGTCCCGCTTCAATGGCCGGGCAGCACCAGGACTTTCGGCTTGGCCGGCAGGCTGGTCTTGGACACCACCGTCGAGGGCACTTCGGCGATTTCCACCTCCCATTCCTGCCGCACGCGCGTCAGGAAGCGGTCGAGCGTAAAGGCGCTGAAATAATGCATCGGGATCATCAGCGGCGCCTTCAACGCATGCAGCACCTCGATCATGCCGTCGAGATCGAGCGTCAAGTTGCCGTCGACCGGCACCATCACCACGTCGACGCGGCCGATTTCGTTGAGCTGCTGCTGCGTCAGCGTGTGGTGCAGATGGCCGAGATGGGCGATGCACAGATTGGCTACCTCGAAGATGAAGATCGAATTACCGTGCCGCTCGGTGCCGCCGTCCCAGGTGCGGATATTGGTCGGCACGTTGCGCACGCGCACATCCTTGTAGGTGAAGTCGATGCGCGCCGGCTTTTCGTCCTCGGTCCAGCCGCGCAGCACGTGCTTGATGCCCGGATCGGGACGATCGGTGTAATGCGTCGTGTGCGCGTGGTTCATGGTCACGATATCGGGCAGCACCGGCGGCCTCACATAATCGTTGTAGTCGGTGGCGATGCGCACCAGCTGCGGGCTTTCGATCAGGAAGGTGGAGTGGCCGATATAGCTGATGCGCACTTGATCACGCTCAAGCGCGGCCAGCCGGAACGCGGCCGGCTGCGCGAAGGGTGGCTGCCCCGCCACCAGGCCCGGGCAGCTCGCGATCATCTCCGGCTTGGCCGCCGGCGGCGCCGCGCCTTGCGCCAGACCTTGCGCCGAGGCCTGGCCCCACGCGGCCAGGATGCCGAAACCTGCCGTAAGAATTCTCAGCAACGCACCGCGCATGGCCTCACCCGTAACCGATCCGGCAAAGCGAATCTGACACGGTTTTGGCGGGCTCGCCACTGGGCTCACGTACAAATGAAAAGTGGCGCGTTACCCGCGCCGCCTTTCAAAACCAGCTTAGCCTCGTATTCAGAATTCTTCGAAATAGCGGCGGTCGCGCATGGACACGATGATGCCCTTCGGCGTCAGCACCATCCAGCGGCCGTCCTGCCGCTTGACCGATTGCACCGGGCCGAGGCCGGGCAGCGGGGCGCCGAGCGCGACTTGATAAATCTCGCCGTGATTTTCCACGTAGACGTAGCCGTTGCGGACGTCGTGAATGGTCCAGCTCAGCACCACCGGCACGCGTGGCGCGGGTTCCACCGCGGCGATGCGCGGCTGCGGCCGTGGCACCGGCAGCGGCGTCAGCACAGGCGCCGTGGTCTGCGGCGCCGCTATCGAGCCGGTGATCTCCGCGGTCGCATGGTCGAGGCGGTCGGAAATCTTGGCGAGCTGCACGTGCGCCGACTTGTTGGCCTGCTCGAGGGCCGCCTTCAGCGTGGTGATTTCCTTGCCGAGCAGGGCGATCGATTGCTGCATCGCCTTGTTCTGTTCGATGGCGGCCAAATCGGGCTTGGCCGGCACCGGCGTTGAGAATCCGCCGCTCGCCAGAGCGCCGACCACCGCGCCGAGCGCGGCCGCGAAAGTCACCGAGGCGGCGAGCAAGGCATAGCGCTTGTGACGCGGCCGCAACACGAAAAGCGGTTTCGCCACCGGTGCTACATTGGCGATAGGTTCAACGGCGAGCACCACCACGGCGACCGGTTCAATTGCGGGCTTATCAGTTTTGATCGACTCGATCGCCGGCGCGGGCGTGTCCGTTGCAACCGCGGGCGTTTCGGTGCCCGGCGATAGCGGCGGCGACTCGACGCTCGGCAATTCGGCCTTGGCCGGGTTTGCCTCAGGCGCGCCATCCGGTTTGGGTGCCGCTTCCATGATGGGTCCTCGCAATTGGTTGTTCACCAATCGCTAACCATGTTCGGTTACCAATTGGTTACCAATTGCGCCCGCCGCGGGTTCCCGCCCGCGCCGCTTCGCCCGGAATTTTCAGATGCTTTAGAGCGGCAGGCCGTTCTCGGCCGCCAGCGCTTTAAGCGAGACCGCCGGCCGCGCGCCGATATGCTGGATCACTTCGGCCGCCGCCAGCGCGCCGAGCCGGGCGGCGGTGCGATTGTCCTTGCCGCGCGCGAGACCGACCAGGAAACCGGCGGCGAACAGGTCGCCGGCGCCGGTGACATCGACCACGCGGTCGATCGGCATCGCCTGCACCGCTTCGACCTCCTTGCGGGTGACCACCACGCAGCCTTTCTCGCTGCGCGTGATCACCGCGAGCTTGGCGTCGTGGCGCAACGCCTTGACCGCAGTATCGAAGTCGGCAGTTTCATACAGACTGTGCAGCTCGTGCTCATTGGCGAAAATAATATCCACGGTACCCTTGCGGATCAGCGCCAGGAATTCCGCGCGGTAACGATCGACGCAGAAGGCATCCGACAGCGTCAGCGCCACGCGCCGCCCGGCTTTGTGCGCGATCGCCGCCGCCTTGACGAAGGCTTCCTTGGCCTGCGGCGGGTCCCACAAATAGCCTTCGAGATAGACCAGCGCGGCGCTGGCGATCTTGGCCTCGTCGATGTCGGCGGGTTTGAGATCCTGCGCGGCGCCGAGAAACGTGTTCATGGTGCGCTCGCCATCCGGCGTCACCATGATGTAGCAGCGCGCGGTCGAGGGGCCGTCGCCGGCCGGTTTGCTGTCGAAGGCGACGCGGGCGGCGCGGATGTCGTGCGCGAAGACGCGGCCGAGTTCGTCGTCCTTGACCTTGCCGACAAAGGCGGCGCGGCCGCCGAAGCTCGCCACGCCGACGATGGTATTGGCGGCCGAGCCGCCCGAGCTTTCCACCGCCGGCCCCATCGCCTGATAGATCTTCTCGGCGCGCGCCTGGTCGATCAGCGCCATGGCGCCCTTGTGCATGCCCTGTGCGACCAGGAAATCGTCCTCGGCGCGGGCGATCACGTCGACGATGGCGTTGCCGATACCGAGCACGTCGTAGCGGGGGGCGGTCATGCGGTCCTCGAATGAAATCGTAAGGCGAGATCGCGGGCGGCCGCGCACTATAGCGGCGACCGGCGGGCTGGCAACGCCGACCGTTCGCGCGGTCTAGTGAGGGGGCGGAAGTCTTTTCAGCACTTCCAGACTCCACCAGAGAAAGTAGCCCCCAATTAGACTACCGAGCGCCACTTTCACCAATTGGATGATTAGCTCGTCTTTGCTCATCTAAATCCCACCCGCCACTTGCCACCCCGCGAGATTCCCGACTGTCTTGCCCTTCTCCTATAACGGAAAGGCACGGCCTTTAACATTGCTATCCCGTGTCGGGACAAAGCCTTTGTTGCAGCCCCCAACAGGGGTTGCGCGCCAAACGGCGTCATGCGATGTGGCCCACCACAATCCCGGAGTGAGGCCATGGCGTTCAAGGAACGCGTATTTTCCGGCGTGCAGCCGACCGGCAATCTGCACCTCGGCAATTATCTCGGCGCGATCACCAAATTCGTCGCGCTGCAAGAGCGCTATGACTGCATCTATTGCGTGGTCGACCTGCACGCCATCACGGTGTGGCAGGACCCGAGCGAATTACCGCGCGCCACGCGCGAGGTGACCGCGGCGTTTTTGGCCTGCGGCATCGACGCCAAGAAGCAGATCATCTTCAACCAGAGCCAGGTCGCCGAGCACGCCGAGCTCGCCTGGGTGTTCAATTGCGTCGCCCGCCTCGGCTGGCTCAACCGCATGACCCAGTTCAAGGAAAAGGCCGGCAAGGACCGCGAGAATGTCTCGGTCGGCCTTTATGCCTATCCGAACTTGATGGCGGCCGACATTCTGGTCTACCGCGCCACCCATGTGCCGGTCGGCGAGGATCAGAAGCAGCATCTGGAGCTGTCGCGCGACATCGCGCAGAAATTCAACGTCGACTTCGCCGCATCGATCCACGCGCATGGTTACGGCGAGGCGTTCTTCCCGCTGCCGGAGCCGATCATTCAGGGCCCGGCGACGCGGGTGATGTCGCTGCGCGACGGCTCGAAAAAAATGTCGAAATCGGAGCCGTCCGATTATTCGCGCATTAATCTCACCGACGATGCCGACGCCATCGCGCAGAAAATTCGCAAGGCCAAAACCGATCCCGAGCCGCTGCCGAGCGAAGAGAAGGGCCTCGAGCCGCGCCCCGAAGCCGACAACCTGGTCGGCATCTACGCGGCGCTCAAGGGGTCGAGCAAAGCCGACGTGCTGCGCGAGTTCGGCGGCGGGCAATTCTCCACCTTCAAGAGCGCGCTCGCCGATCTCTCGGTCGCCAAACTCGGGCCGATCGGCGCCGAGATGAAAAAGCTGATGCAGGACCCGGTCTATATCGATGCCGTACTAGCCGACGGGTCCGAGCGCGCGCAGGTACTCGCCGCCGAAACCATGAAGGCGGTCAAGGACATTGTCGGCTTCGTGCGCCGCTAACATCAGGTTTTTACTAAGAATTTATCCGGTGCTGCCCGGCTTGTGGCGACCGCGCCCGGCGTGCCACCATTCATGTCTTGTGCGTTCGCAAATGAGCGCATGAACGGGAGCGACGATGAGCACCAAGCGCCGCAGCTTCGAGGCCGGCCACAAGCGCAAATATCTGGTCGTCATCGACGACACCGAGGAATGCGACCGCGCGGTCTATTGGGCGGCCAAGCGCGCCGGCCGCACCGGTTCGCAACTCGTGATGCTGCGAGTGATCGACACCGGCGAGCATAACCAGCAATGGCTGGGCGTCGCCGACCTCATGAAGGCCGAGGCAACGGAAGACGCAAATGCCGCGTTCGACAAGTTCGCGGCGCGCGCCAAGGATATCGCCGACATCGTGCCGGACCGCGTGATCCGCGAAGGCGCCCCGGCCGAGGAGATCGTCAGACTGATCGACGAGGATACCGACATCGGCATCCTGGTGCTGGCCGCCGGCATCGCCAATGAGGGCCCAGGGCCGCTGGTCTCCAGCCTCGCCAAGACCGCCGGCACATTCCCTATCCCAATCGCCATCGTGCCGGGGCATCTGAGCGACGAAGACATCGACGCTAGTTCCTAGGATTTGCTCGCCAATTGGAGCATTTCGCGGCAGTTGACCTTAGTCAACGCAAGCGCCATCTATCGGCTATAGTGCATGCCACCCACGGGCCTTGAACCCGCAAGGAGCAGAAAATGTTCATCCAGACCGAAGCCACGCCCAATCCGGCGACGCTGAAATTCCTGCCCGGGCGAGCCGTGCTCGAATCCGGCACCCTCGACATGCCGAACCAGGCCGCCGCCGCGCAATCGCCGCTGGCCGCGGCGCTGTTCCAGATTCCGAACGTCGGCGGCGTCTTCTTTGGCTCCGACTTCATCTCCATCACCAAGCGCGACGGCGACTGGCAGCAGATCAAGCCGGCTATCCTCGGCGCCATCATGGAGCATTTCATCAGCGGCGCGCCGCTCCTGGCGAACGGGGCGGAGCCGGCGTCAGCCGACGCCGATGAATTCTTCGACGCCAAGGACGCCGACACCGTCGCCACCATCAAGGATCTGATCGAGACCCGCGTGCGCCCGGCGGTCGCCGGCGACGGCGGCGACATCACCTTCAAGGGCTACAAAGAAGGCGTCGTGTTCCTGGAGATGAAAGGCGCCTGCTCAGGCTGCCCGTCCTCGACCGCCACGCTGCAACACGGCATCCAGAACCTGCTCAAGCATTTCGTGCCCGACGTGGTCGAAGTGCGGCCGATGTGACCACCTTGTCATTCCGGCGCGCGGTCTTTAGGCCGCGAGCCCCGAATCCATAACCCCGGTCTGTGAATATGGATTCCGGGCCCGCGCCATCGGCGCGTCCCGGAATAACGCCGTTTTTTCTGCCGGCGCGGTGCTAAACTCAAGTCATGCGCATTCTCGCCATCGATACCGCGCTCGAGGCCTGTTCGGCCGCCGTGCTCGACACCGTGCAGGCGGCGACGTCCGTGCATGAATCGTTGCCGATGGTGCGGGGCCACGCGGAAGCACTGCTGCCGCTGATCGCGCGGGTGATGGAGCACGCCGGGCTCGACTTCGCCGAGCTTGACCGCATCGCCGTCACCACCGGGCCCGGCAGCTTCACCGGACTGCGCGTCGGCATCGCCGCCGCGCGCGGGATCGCACTCGCCGCCGGCAAACCGGCGGTCGGCCTGACGACGCTCGCCGCCTATGCCGCGCCCTTGGTCGCCGCCGACGACACGCTGCCGGTGGTCGTAGCGATCGATGCACGCCACGATCACGTCTACCTGCAAGTGTTCGGACCTGGCGGCCGCACCATCGTGGCGCCGCGGCTCGCGCCCTTGCGCGAGGCCTTGCGCGTAGCGGCAACCGGCGCGCCGCGCCTCACCGGCACCGCGGCGGCGATGCTGGCGG
>DAIMKK010000040.1:0-3335 GCA_036721745.1 Pseudolabrys sp.
CAACCGTATGGAGACCGCCATGACCAAGTCTAAGACCATCGCCGCGGCGCTTGCTGCGCTTACGCTCGCCACCACCTTCACCGCCATCGGCGGCCAGGCTCAGGCTCACCCGCATTTCGGCCATCACGGCTGGGGCATCGGCGCCGGTATTGTCGCCGGCACGTTGATCGGCGCAGCCGCAGCGTCGAATGCCTATTACGACGATACCGCTTACGCGTGCCGTTACGTGGGCCGCTACGACCGCTGGGGCAACCTGCGTACCGTGAAGGTCTGCGACGTCGTTCCGTACTAATTCGAATTCATCGGCTACGGTCGGCGCCAGCCCCCGTCCACCCTCGCGCCGATCGATAAGACCCGCCCGGTCAGTCCCCGCACCCAAGTCGGCTATAGCCGACTTGGGCATCTAGATTGCTGATCTCGGGTAAACCCGAGATCAGTGGCGGGTCACCTATTAGCCGCCGATACACTCGCGCGGTCTATTGCTGGGAATTGGGATCGCGCACGCCCCACTGCACCGTCATGCGCATGCCGAGAACAAGCGCGTCCGGAATCCGTTGCCCGCTAAGCGAGTTCGGATCGCTCGCACCGCCGCCCGGATGCATAATGTATTGGATGTCCGGCTGCACGGTCCAGCCGCGCGCGATTTGGTGCGAATAGGTCGCCTCCAGCACCGCTTCATAATTGCGAACCGCCGTCGGCATACCGAAGCTCGCCGTATCCTGATCGAAGCCACGTGCGGCCGAGGATATCCGGGCATACCCCGCCCCGACGGAAATACTGTCGTCCGGCCACGCCGACCAGAACCCGCTGATATTGATGCCGCCATCGGCATAGAAATCCACCGTGTTGCGGTCAGCCTGTGTTACCTGCAAACGGCCGAAGGCTGCGATGCCCTTCTCGCCTTTGGGATCAAACGGCACCAGCATCTGTTCGAGCACGGCATAGGGCGCGAAGTCGCCGCGATGCTGCGCCGGTATTCTGTTGCTCGCGGGATTTGCCAGCGCCACCCCGTTGGTATCGAAGCGGAGATCACTGAACGTGCCGGTGTGCATCCAGGCGCCGAGTTTGAACGTGCCCGGCCGTTGCGGGTCGATTTTATAGGAATATTGCAGTTCACCCATCAGCAGCGGCGAATCGCGCAGGCGAAAATTCAGCCCATGCGGATCGAGATTTTGCGGATCGTCCACGCCGGGGCCCGCGGGGTTGCCGTTGAAAACGGCAAACAGCAGAGTGAGTTGGTCGGAAAGCGTTGCTCTGGCGCGCACACCGAGCGCACTTAGTGGGGAAGCCGGACCTCCCGCGGGAAGATCCGCGCTCGAAATTGCCGACCAGCCGAAAGTAGCGTTGAGGAAACTGCCGGCATATTTGCTGGTGTCGAACTCGACGTCGGCGCCGAACTGGCCGAACCGCAGCGCGCCGTTGCCGAAGGTTTTTTCGATCCACAGTTCATAGAGGCGCGTGTGATTGATCGCCTCGATGTTGCTCACCGTCATTAGGTTGCCGATATATTCGCGCGAAAGCCCGTCGCCGTGATTGTTGAAGACATTGGCGTGAAATTTCGTGCCCGACCAGCCGAACAGTTTTTCCAGGTCGGCATCGACGCCGACATCGAGGCGGCCGCCGTAGATCGCACCGCGCCGGATACCGCCCGACGCATTGCCGAGAACCTCGCCGGTGTAGCTGAGGCTCGGCCGGATGCCGTAGGGCTTGAGCGCGTCGTCTATCTGCCGCAACGGACCGGCCGGAAATGGCGCGCGCGAGCCGTATTCATCCTCCTCGGCCCAAATGGGTCCGCTGCCGAAAGCAGCGAGGGCCAGGATCGCCAAAACGGCGGTGCACAATGGATGAAATTTGACGGCGCGCGGTAACGAACTTGCCCCAAGGTTCGGCGCGCCCACGGCAATCCCTCGAATCAGTTAGCAGCAAGATAGCTGCTGACCGGTCGGTCGCAACTCAATATTGGCGGGATTCGCGGCTGCTTCGGCGGCCGGCATCGGGGCCGCGCCGCGACAATCGCCCGCTTGCACGAGCCGCACAGACGTTTTCGTCTTCGCTTAAAAAAATGTCAGCTCGCGGCGAAACCAGCTGCCGGCTTATTTTCCGTGACGGCCGAGGCGCCCGGATCCAACCAGAAAGCCCAAACCGCGGAGCCCAAGACCAGCAGGCTGGCTGCAACAATGAATGGCGCCTGCCAATTCCCAAACTGAACCAGGACGCCAAAAACAAGCGGCGACAGCGCGCCGCCAATGTTGCCGGCCATGTTCATCATCCCCGACACAGTCCCGGAGTGCTCGCCGCCAATATCCATGGGGACCGCCCAGGAAGGCCCGATGGTGCATTCCAGAAAGAACATGGCGGCGGTCAGGCAATAGACCGCTGTGTAAGCATTCTCGGTCATCGCGGCGGGCACGATGAAAACCGCGCAACCCAGCATGCCCGTGATCGCGACCGCCCGCCGGGAGAATTTGATGTTGCCGGTTTTTGCCAGCAGCCAGTCGGTCGCCAGACCGCCGACGGTATCGCCGACGACGCCGGCCCACAGCGGCAGCGACGCAAAGATGCCGACCTTGATCAGCGTGAAATGCCTGAATTCAATCAGATAGGACGGCAACCAACTCAAGAAAATCCACAGGCAGTACACGTAGGTGAAATAGGCGCACATGATCGCCCACATATTGGGCGACCGTAGCATGATTCCCCACGGCACGGTGGGTTTCTTGACGGTCTTGACGCTCAGTGCATTGCCCTGCGCGTCGGTGCCGCGGATATATTTGAGCTCCTCTGCGTTCACCAGCGCGTGGTCTTCCGGATGGTCGCGATAAGCGAAGTACCACAACACCGACCACACCAGGCCAACCGCACCGCAAATATAGAAGACCGACCGCCAGCCGAGCGTCGTCATGATCAGCACGACGAGCGGCGGCGCGATGGCCGCGCCGAGGCGGCTCGCGCTATGGGTGATGCCTTGCACAAAGCCGCGCTCATGCTTTGGATACCAGAGCTGCATGGCGCGCGTCGCCCCGGGAAACGCGCCGCCTTCGCCGACGCCAAAAAGGAAGCGCAGCACCACGAACGACGTCGCGCCGCTGGCCACGGCCGTCGCCGCCGTCATAACCGACCAATAAGTGACAATTGCCGTGAGAACCTTGCGCGGGCCGAAACGGTCGCTGACCCAGCCGCCGGGAACCTGGAACAGCGCATAGGCCCAGACGAAGGAACTGAAGATCAAGCCCATGGTGATCTTATCGAAACCGAATTCCTTGCTGATTTCCGGCGCAGCGGTCGAGATGTTCACCCTGTCGAGATAGGTGATGAGGTACATCAGGCTGATCAAT
>DAIMKK010000040.1:3435-11919 GCA_036721745.1 Pseudolabrys sp.
TGCTGCGACGTGTTTGCTGCGGTTCCATTTTCCATTTCCTCCATCCAGGCGCCTTGATGCCTGTCGTGCGCTGGCTCTTGCCGGCGATGGACCGTTCGGCCCTTGTTGTCGATTCCCATTGTGCGGGTATTGGGCGTAAGTTCAAGCGCTGCTTTGTCGCGGCCGGGCGTTACGGATTTGTGCCACCTCCACGCTCATTGCCAGCACGCGGGCGACGTGCAACGCATCGCGATCGGCGCCGTCGTGGATCTGATGCCGGCAGGAGGTGCCGTCGGCCACGATCAGCGCGTCGGCGGGCGCCTTGCGCACCGCCGGCAGCAACGAAAGCTCGCCCATCTTGAGCGAGACATCGATGGTCGCGGCGTCATAGCCGAAACTGCCCGCCATGCCGCAGCAGCTCGATTCCACGGTTTCCACGCTCAGCTCCGGGATCAGCTTGAGCACGCTCTCGACCGCGCCCATGGCGTCGAAGGCTTTCTGGTGGCAATGGCCGTGCAGCAGCGCCTTTTTCGGCAGCGGCCCAAGCGGCAATTTCAGGCGGCCTTCCTTCTGCTCGCGGGTGAGGAATTCCTCCAGCAACAACGCCTGCGCCGATAAAGCACTCGCAGCCTCGCCCTTGATCAAAGCCGGCATTTCGTCGCGGAAGCTGAGCAGGCAGCTCGGCTCCAGGCCGATCACCGGCACGCCCCGCGCCACATAAGGTGCGAGCGCGGCCAACGTGCGCTGCATTTCGCGCCGCGCTTCATCCACCGCGCCGACCGCGAGAAACGTGCGCCCGCAGCACAACGGCCGCGCGTCGCCATCCGTCGGCATGACGGCGTGCACGCGATAGCCGCCGGCCACCAGCACGCTCAGTGCCGCATCGAGGTTTTCTCGTTCGTAATAGCGGTTGAAGGTGTCGGCGAACAAAACGACCTCGCGCACCGGCTCAGCCGAAGGCTCCGCGTTGTAGGCCCAATCGGAACGGTCGCAATAAGTGTCCGCCCGCCATTTTGGCAGGCTGCGCCGCCCGGAAAATCCCGCGACGATCTCGGATGCTTTGCGTAACGCCGGAATACGGTCACGCAAATTGGCGAGCCAGGGCCAGCGCGCGGCATAGGGCGCGTAATGTGGCAGGAAGCCGACCAGTCGGTCGTGCAGCGTGAGCCCATGCTTGACCGCGCGCGCCGCCAGTACCTCGATCTTCATGCGCGCCATGTCGACGCCGGTCGGGCATTCGCGCCGGCAGGCCTTGCAGGAGACGCAGAGCTTGAGCGTCTCGGCCATTTCGTCGGAGGTGAGCGCGTCCGGCCCGAGCTGGCCGGTGATCGCGAGCCGCAGCGTATTGGCGCGTCCGCGCGTGACGTCGCGTTCGTCGCGGGTGACGCGGTAGCTCGGGCACATGGCGCCGCCAGCCAGTTTCCGGCAGGCGCCGTTGTTGTTGCACATCTCGATTGCGCCCTGGAACCCGTTGCCGGCGCCGGTATAGGCCGACCAATCGAGATGGGTCTTGACGTCCTCGCCGCGATAGCCAGGCGCATAGCGGAACAGGCTGCGATCGTCGAATTTCGGCGGCCGCACCACCTTGCCGGGATTGTAGAGGCCGTTCGGATCGAAGCGGTCCTTCACCTCCTCGAAAGCGCGCGCCAGGCGCGAACCGAACATCAGCTCATTGAATTCCGAGCGCACCAGCCCGTCGCCGTGCTCGCCGGAATGCGAGCCCTTGTAGTCGCGCACCATGGCGAACGCCTCCTCGGCGATTTCGCGCATGGCATGGACGTCCTTGTCCTGACGCGGATTCAGCACCGGGCGCACATGCAGGCAACCGGAGCCGGCATGGGCGTACCATGTGCCGCGCGTGCCGTGCTTCTCGAAGATCGCTGTCAGGCGCGACGTGTAGTCGGCAAGATGCTCGAGCGGCACCGCGCAATCCTCGACGAAGGAGACCGGTTTGCCCTGCTCCTTCATCGACATCATGATGTTGAGGCCGGAGGTGCGCAGCTCGGCGATGGCGGCCTGCAGCTCGGCGTTGAGGACTTCGATCACGCCGCCCCATTTGTCGCCGCTCTTGTCCCAGCCAAAGCCGAGATCGCCGATCATGTGCTTGAGCTTGCGCAGCCGGCGCAGGTTTTCCTCGTGATTGTCCTCGCCAAATTCGACCAGCAGGATGGCTTCGGGCGTCCCGCGCACGAATTTTTCCAGCGTCGGCCGAAAGATCGGGATCTCGCCCGCAAGATCGATCATGGTGCGATCGATCAGTTCGACCGCGATCGGCAGCAAATGCACGATGTGCTGGGCGGCATCCATCGCTTCGCGGAAGCTGCCAAAATGGCAGGCGCCGACCGCGCGGCGGCCGAGCAGCGGCGACAGTTTCAATTCGATGCGGGTGGAGAAGCCGAGCGTGCCTTCCGAACCGACCAGCACGTGCGCGAGATTGATATCGTTCTTGCCGGGCACGAGTGCGTCGAGATTGTAGCCACCGACGCGGCGCTGCACCTTCGGGAAACGCGCAGCAACCTCATCGGCTTCGCGCGCACCGATCGCCAGCAGATCCTTGGCGAGCGGCCTTAAGGGAGCCGGCACGTCATTGAGGCTGCCGCCGATGCGGCCAAAATGCGCCAGCGTGCCGTCGGCGAGCACCGCTTCGATCGACAGCACGTTGTCGCGCATGGTGCCGTAGCGCAAGCTACGCCCGCCGCAGGAATTGTTGCCGGCCATACCGCCGATGGTGGCGCGCGAGGAGGTCGAGATGTCGACGGGGAACCACAGCCCGTGCGGTTTGAGCTGGCGGTTGAGATCGTCGAGCACCAGACCCGGCTCGACCGCGCAGCGTGCGCCCTTGAGATCGAGATCAAGGATGCGGGTGAGGTATTTGGAACAATCCACCACCAGCGCTTCGCCGACGGTCTGCCCGGCCTGCGAGGTGCCGCCGCCGCGCGCCAACACGCTGACGCCTTCGACGCGGGCAATGCCGATTGCCCGTTCGGCTTCTTCTATCGTGCGCGGGGCGACCACGCCGACCGGCATGATCTGGTAATGCGAGGCGTCGGTGGCGTAGCGGCCGCGGCTGAAGCGGTCGAACTGCACCTCCCCGCTCAATTCGGCCTTCAGCCGCCGTTCCAGGCCGGGCCTTACGACCGCCACGGCGTGTTTCCTTTTGGGGCCTCGTTCAGCCTATGCATAGACGGCTTGTTTGCTGTGCGGAAAACCGCTTGACCGCAATGTTACATTCATAGTTCAACGCCACAAGCGCCGCTCCCTCGCCGGGACCGGGGCGTGGTTAAGCCACGAAAATCCATGAAAAGCTGCGGTTTAGGAGCGAATGCCAATGGCTAAGAATTCCTCGCGTGCGGTGGGACGTCATTTTCTTCACATTCCGGGGCCGACCCCGCTTCCCGACCGCGTATTGCGGGCGATGGATACCCCCATCATCGACCACCGTGGGCCGGAATTCGCCAGGCTGACCAAGAAGTGCCTGGAGGGCATCAAGACCATTTTCAAGACGACAAACCCGGTGATCATCTACACCGCGACCGGCACCGGCGCCTGGGAAGCAGCCCTCGTCAACACGCTGTCGCCCGGCGACAAGGTGCTGATGGTGGAGACCGGCCAATTCGCCACGCTGTGGAAGAAGATGGCCGAAAAGATCGGCCTCAAGCCCGAATTCATCACCACCGACTGGCGCCAGGGCGCCGATCCGAAGGCGATCGAAGCCAGACTGCGCGAAGACAAAAATAAAGAGATCAAGGCGGTCTGCATCCTGCACAACGAAACCTCGACCGGCGCGCTGACCCCGGTTGCCGAAATCCGCAAGGCGATCGACGCCGCCGGCCATCCGGCGCTGTTCTTCGTCGACACCATCTCCTCGCTCGCCTCGACCGACTACCGGCACGACGAATGGGGCGTCGACGTCTCCGTCGGCGGTGCGCAGAAGGGCCTGATGATGCCGCCCGGCATGTCGTTCAACGCGGTGAGCGACAAGGCGCTGGCGGCGAACAAGACATCCAAGATGCCGAAGTCGTTCTGGGCCTGGGACGAAATGCTGACCATGAACAAAGTCGGCTTCTTCCCCTACACCCCGGCGACGCAAATGCTGCAGGGCCTGAGCGTCGGCATCGACATGCTGCACGAGGAAGGGCTCGACAACGTGTTCGCCCGCCACCATCGGCTGGCGGAAGCCACCCGCCGCGCGGTGAAGGCCTGGGGATTGGAAAACCTCAACAAGAACGCCAGCCAGTATTCGCCGACGATCACCGCGATCCTGCTGCCGGAAGGACACGACGCCGACAAGTTCCGCGCGCTGGCGCTGGAGAACTTCAACATCTCCTACGGCGCGAGCTTCGGCGCCTATGCCGGCAAGTATTTCCGCATCGGCCATCTCGGCGACGTCAACGACACCATGCTGATGGGTGCGCTCGCCGCCACCGAAATGGCACTTGCGCTCGCCGGCATTCCGCACAAGAAGGGCGGCGTACAGGCCGCGCTGGATTATCTGGTGACGGCACATTCGAGCGCCGCCAAGCAGGCGGCGGAATAACCTTTTGCGACATTGCTAAAACGTTGTCATGGCCGGGCTTGTCCCGGCCATCTCGTTTAGGGACGCACTGTGCTCACCTAAGCGGGATCGCCGGATCAAGC
The DNA here is from genome assembly GCA_036721745.1 of Pseudolabrys sp. Lineage (GTDB taxonomy): Bacteria > Pseudomonadota > Alphaproteobacteria > Rhizobiales > Xanthobacteraceae > Pseudolabrys. The sequence goes on from DAIMKK010000040.1 coordinate 8,053, forward strand.
CCGGCGATGACAAGATGAATTACGCCGCGCTGGTCTCGCTCGCCAAAACACGCCCGACGAAATCCACGATCGCCTTGAGCGTCGCCTCGGGCGCGTCGCGCGGCGGCGAGTGACGCGCGCCAGGCAGCAGCGCCACCTCGACCGGGCAATAACATTCCTGGCTCGCGACCTCGATCTGCTTCACCGTGCCGTACTGGTCGTCCTCGCCCTGCACGATCAGGATCGGCACGCGGATATAGGCGAGGAACTCGGTAATATCCCATTTGCGAAAATCGGGATCGAGCCAGGCGCCGTTCCAGCCCTTGAAGGCGTTGTCGACGTCGGCATGCCAGCGCGCGAGCCGCTGGCGCAGGTCGCTCGTCTCGTAGGCCTTCTTCGCCTCGACGATAGAGGCAATGCCCATGTCCTCGGTGAAAAAATGCGGCGCCATCAGCACCAGGCCGCCGATGCGGTGATCCTGATGGCTACCGGCATAAATCGCTGCGATCGAAGCGCCGTCGCTGTGGCCAACCAACAGGCCGCGCTTGAAACCGATCGCGTCAAACAGAAGCGGCAGCACGTCGCGCGCCTCGTCGTGCATGTAAGAAAGCGGGCGCGGCAGCGGCACCGGGCTCGATTTCCCGTAGCCGGCGCGCGAATAGACGAACACGCCGGCGCCGGTTGCGGCAGATAGCTTGTCGGGAAATTCGCCCCACAGCCCGGTGCAGCCGAGGCCTTCGTGCAGCAGAAAAAGCGTCGGCGCCGCATCGGGCCGCGGGCCGATCATGCGGTATTCGAGATGCTGGGAGCCAATGTCGAGGAAGCCGGAATCTGCGAGGGTCATGACAATACTTATATGTGATCCTCGGCCCTCAGCTTGAATCTCTGGATCTTCCCCGTCGCCGTCTTCGGCAGCTCGGTTCGGAACTCAATCCAGCGCGGATATTTGTAGGGCGCGAGCTTGGCCTTGACGTGATCCTGCAGCGCGCGGATTAGCGCATCGCTGGCCTTGTTAGGCTCCTTGAGCACGACGAAGGCTTTGGGTTTCACCAGCCTCTGCTCATCGCCCCAGCCGACCACGGCAGCTTCCAGCACGTCGGGATGCGATGACAACGCGGCCTCGACCTCGAACGGCGAGACGTAAATGCCCGACACTTTCAGCATGTCGTCGGCACGCCCGCAGCAGATGTAATAGCCGTCGGCGTCCTCGATGTATTTGTCGCCCGAGCGGGTCCATTCGCCCTGGAAGGTCGAGCGCGACTTCTCGCGGTTGTTCCAATACATGATCGCGCTGGTCGGCCCGCGCGCATAGAGCTCGCCCATCTCGCCTTGCTTGACGGGTTTGCCGTCTTCGCCGATCAACTTGATTTCGTAGCCGGGCACCGGCTTGCCGGTGGTGCCGTATTTGGTCGCGCCCGGCGCGTTGGTCAGATAAATGTGCAGCATTTCGGTGGTGCCGAGCCCGTCGGAAATTTCGACGCCGTAGCGTTCCTTCCAGGTGCGCGCGATTTCCTCCGGCAGCGCCTCGCCGGCGGAAATGCAGCGGCGGAATTTCACTTCGGATTTCTTCGGCGCGTTCGGGCTGGCCAGGAACGCCGCGTAGAAGGTCGGCACTGCGAAGAACACGTTGACCGGATATTTGCGCAACAGCGCGGCGACGCCGTCCGGCGTTGGCCGGTCGCCCAGCAGCACCGTGGTAGCACCGACTGTAAGGGGAAACGTCATGGCATTACCGAGGCCGTAAGCGAAAAACAATTTTGCCACCGAATAGACGACGTCGCTTTCCTTCAGGTCTGCCACCGGCGTGCCGTAAAGATCGGCGGTGAGCTTCAAGCTGGCATGCACATGCACGGCGCCCTTCGGCTTGCCGGTGGAGCCCGAGGTGTAGAGCCAGAACGCCATGTCGTCGCACAGGGTCGGCGCGGTATAATCTTCCGCCTCGTCGGCACCGATGACATCCTCGAACAGCCGGTAGCCGTGCGGGTTTTCGCCGGAAACGATGACGTGCTCGAGGTCCGGGCTGTCCTTGATCAGCTTCTCGAATTTCGGGAACAGCGCCTCCGACACCACCAGGCATTTGGCGCGGCTGTCGGCCAGCATAAAGCGGTAGTCGTCCTCGGTAAGCAGCGTGTTGACCGGCACGGCGATGATGCCGGCCTTGAGACAGCCGAGAAACGCGATCGGCCAATCCACGGTATCGAGCAACGCCAGCAGCACGCGCTCCTCGCGCCGGATGCCCAGTCCGCGCAGCGCCGCCCCGAAGCGCGCCACATGGTCGGCGAGCTGGCCATAGGTGAGCGGGCCGCGTGCGTCGATATAGGCCGGTTTGTTGGCGTGGCCGGCAGCGAGATTGCTTTGCAGCACGTCGGCGGCGAAATTGTAGTCGCGTGGGACTGCGCCCACCGGCTCGGCCGCGGCCGCTTCAGCGACCATTGTCATTTTGTTTCCTCCCGAGACGACGCGTATTATGCAGAGAGAAGTCAAATGCCGCAATGACGGCCAAGAGGAGCAAGCCGCGCATGATCTTCAGCCGGGACCGCATTCTGACCACCCATGTCGGCAGCCTGCCGCGCAATGAGAAGCTGTCCGACCTGCTGGTGCGCCAGGAAGCGGGCGAAAAATTCGACGCCAAGGAGATGGCCGCGGAAATGGACAAAGCCGTGCGCCACGTGGTGGAGAAACAGGCTTCCGCCGGCATCGACATCGGCAATGACGGCGAACAGCAGCGGGTCGGCTTCCAGACTTATGTGCCGCAGCGCATGAGCGGCTTTGCCGGCGTGTCGAAGCGGCGGCGCGGACGCGAATTCGAGGAATTTCCCGAGCTGGTCGAGCAGCTCAAGCGGCGCTTCCCGCATGTCAGCAAGCAGCAGAACGCGCCGGAATGCCAGGCCGAGCTGAAATATCTCGATCTCAAGCCGATCGAGAACGAGATTGCGCGCTTCAAGAAGATTTCCGAGGGCAAATTCGCCGAGCAGTTCATGACGGCACCCTCGCCCGGCATTATTTCGTCGACCATGCTCGATGCGTTCTATGGCAGCCAGGACAAATATCTTAGCGCGATTTCGCGCGAGATGAAGAACGAATACCAAGCGATCAACAAAGCGGGCCTGCTGTTGCAGATCGACGCGCCCGATCTCGCCATGGACCGCACCATGCTGTACCGCGATTTGTCCGACGCGGATTTCGTCAAGGCGGTGGAGCGCCACGTGCAGGCGATCAACGACGGCATCGCCGGCATTCCGCGCGACCGCGTGCGGCTGCATGTCTGCTACGGAAACTGGGAAGGCCCGCACATCCACGACGTGCCGCTCGCGACCATCCTGCCGGCGCTCTATCAGGCCAAGGTCGGAGCGCTGTCGATCGAATTCTCCAATCCGCGCCACGCCCACGAATACGCGGCGCTGAAGAAAAATCCGCTGCCGAAGGACATGTTGCTGATCCCGGGCGTGGTGGAAACCACCAGCAATTTCGTCGAGCATCCGGAAGTGGTGGCGCGCCGCATCGAGGACGCGGTGGCTGCCGTCGGCGAGCGCGAGCGCGTGATTGCCTCGACCGACTGCGGCTTCGGCACTTTCACGAACAGAGAGTGGGTGATTGAGCCGGCAGTGTGGCTCAAGCTGCGCGCGATCCGCGAAGGGGCCGATATCGCCTCCAAGCGGCTGTGGGGCCGGAAGGTGGCGTGAGGCCCTTTGTCGTCCCCGCGAAGGCGGGGACCCATACGCCGCAGCTCATCGATAGGACACGGAGTATGGGTCCCGGCTCTCGCTGACGCTCGGCCGGGACGACAGCAAAAAGTCAACGCTGCGCCGCCCGTATTCTTTGCGGCCCCGGGTAGGCCGGCTTCCCTTTTTCCGTTTCCCCAAAGGGGAATGGAGCGCCGGGAGGGCG
>DAIMKK010000041.1:0-1549 GCA_036721745.1 Pseudolabrys sp.
CCGAGAATCCAGCGCAACACGTTAGGATTTCCTACGAGCCCATGCGCGTCGTAATGCGCATTCATCTTACACATGGTTTCGACCCGCTCGGCCGACATTCCGGCCGCCGTGGCGGCGCGGCGGAAGTCTTCGAGCGGCTTCACTTCCGCACGAATGGGGCGGCCGAGCACCTGCGTCAGGATGCGCGCGATGTCGTCCTGGCTGAGTGCATCGGGACCGGCGAGCTGATAGGTCGCGCCTTCGTGCCCCGGCTCGGTCATGACCCGCGCAGCGGCTTCGGCGAGGTCCGCCAGATCGGCCAGACTGAAGCGCGCCGTCGTGCTGAATGGCATGCTGTGCACGCCGGTCGCCAACACCGCCTTCCAGATCAGGTTGAGATGCTGCATATAGCGGCCCGGTTGTAGGATCGTATATTTCAATCCGGAGTCCACAAGTGCACGTTCGGCCTGCAACTTGCGATCATGATGCGGCACGTCCGCCAGCAACGGATGCAGCACCGAATAGAGAACGAAACGCCCGACCGACAGCTCTCGGGCAAACTGGATCATGGTGCGGGCGATCGCATCCTCCTTCGGATGCATCGGCGGGCAGATGTGCAGCACCTGACCCGCCCCGGTCATCGCGAGCCGCAATGAGTCAGGATCGGTCAGGTCGCCGACGGCGATCTCGGCCGCACCGGTCTTCTTAAGCAAGTCACCGGCCTCCGGACGCCGCACGAAGGCGCGCACAATGCCGCCTTTCCTGGCGATGGCAGCCACGGCCCGCTGGCCGGTCTTGCCGGATGCGCCCGTGATCAAAATCGGCTTCGTAAGTTCCATTCCCTGCTCCGAACACCAGTGGGGGACACCGGTTGCGCATTTTCGCCGCTGCTGCAATCCTGTGCCGCTCTTGCTACATCGGCGAAACTCTCACACGTTATCGCTCGCCGGGATAATGGCAAGGAGGCGGCAACGTCTCCCAACGGGAGTGGATCGACATGTTTTTGCGCAAGCTATTTGCGGCCGCCCTAACCCTTGCGTGCGTCTCGTTCGGCGCGGAGGCACAGACTTGGCCGTCGCGGACGGTCAAGATTGTGGTGCCCTACTCCGCGGGCGGCAATTCGGACGTCATGGCGCGCGTGGTCGCGCAACGCCTCACGGAAACCCTCGGCCAGACGTTCATCGTGGAGAACCGGGTGGGCGCCAACGGCGCGTTGGCGTCCGACACGGTCGCGCGCTCGCCAACCGACGGCTACACGCTGCTGTGGGCGGTAACGCCGCCGATGACGATCGCGCCGGCGATGACCAAGCTCGACCACGACCCGATCAAGGATTTCACACCGATAACCGCGGTGGCCATCAACGGGTTCGTGCTGGTGGTCAACAAGGACTTCCCGCCCAAGACGCTGGCAGAGTTCATCGCCTATGTGAAGGCGCAGAAAGACAAGATGCTCTATGCCGAAGGCTCCGTCGGCAGCGTTACCCATCTGGCCATGGCGCTTTTCGCCAAACGCGCGGGCCTCGACATGACCAACGTCAGCTACCGCGGCAACGCGCCGGCCATGAACGAT
>DAIMKK010000041.1:1559-3807 GCA_036721745.1 Pseudolabrys sp.
CCACCGACAAGCGCCAGCAGCAACTCCCCGATGTGCCGACGGTCGCGGAATCCGGCTTTCCCGGCTTCAACGTGGTGACCTGGAACGGCCTAGTGGCGCCCGCCGGCACGCCGCGCGAGATCGTCGACAAGATCGCCGGCGAGATCGGCCGCGCCGTCAAGGACCCGCGGTTCGCCGGCCGCCTCAAGGCCATCGGCGCCGACCCGCTCGGCAACAGCCCGGACGAATTCGCCGCCATGATCAAGGCTGACACCGCCACCTGGGCGGATGCGGTCGCGGTGACCGGCCTCAAAGCCCCATAAGGAACGATAAGCTCAACATGCCATCGCAACGTCCCATCGTTGTCGCCGGCGGCGGTCCCGTCGGCGTGATCACCGCGCTGGCATTCGCCCGGCAGGGGTTTGAGGTCCGGCTGTTCGAAGCCGAGGCTCGCGTCAACGACATGCCGCGCGCGGCGACCACGCACGCGGCGACGCTCGAAATGCTCGAAGGGCTCGGGCTGGGCGAGGAGCTGACCAGTCGCGGCCTGATCGAGCCGAAATTTCGCATCTGGGACCGCGCCAGCCGCGAGATTATCGTCGAATTCGACTTCGGCGTCCTCAAGAACGATACGCGCTATCCGTACGTCGTGCAGTGCGAGCAGCACAAACTTGCCAACATGACCATCGAGCGACTCAAGGCGTTCCCGAACGTGAGCATCGCGTTCTCGTCCCGCATCGCCGAATTCGAGCAGCACGACGACCGCGTCGAGGTCGACATCGAGACCGCGGCCGGCACGCAGCGACTGACCGCGTCATATCTGATCGGCTGCGACGGCGGCCGTTCGACGGTTCGCAAGACCATGGGCGTCGATTTCGAGGGATACACCCATGCCGAGCGCTTCCTAGTGCTGACGACGACATTCGCCTTCGACACCGAATACGCGCAATGCTCGCGCAACTATTTCTCCGATCCGGACGAATGGTGCGCGCTGTTTAAGGTCACCGGTGACGACGGCAACGGGCTGTGGCGGGTGCTGTTTCCGACCCGGCTCAACGAAACCGATGCACAGCCGCTCGAGGAGGCATCGGTGCAGGGCCGGCTGCAGAAGTTCTTCCCCAAGGCCGGCGCCTATCCGGTCATCCACCGCAACATCTATAACGTGCATCAACGCGTAGCCGCATCGTTCAGCAAAGGCCGCGTGTTCCTCGCCGGCGATGCCGCCCACATCAACAATCCGCTCGGCGGGCTCGGCCTGAATTTCGGCATCCACGACGCGATGGAGCTGTCCGACCTGCTCGGCCGCGTCATGCGCGACGAGGCGGCGTCCGGCATCCTCGACCTCTACGACCGGTTTCGCCGCCCGCTGAACGTCGAATACGTCCAGCAGCAGACCATCGCCAACAAGAAGCGGCTGGAGGAGAAGGACCCTGAGGCGCGCGCCAAGAGCAACGCGGCCTTGCGGGCGACCGCCGCCGATCCCGAGAAGCACCGCGCCTATATGCTAAAAGCCTCGCTGATCGAGAGCGTACGCAAGCGCCAGGCCGAAAAGGTCTAGCATGCTGCTGAAAAACTCTCTCGACGGCAAGATTGGATCGTGATTCCGTTGTTGAGGAACGATGGAGGCGATTTGGCATGCGCGGCGAACCGTAACGGGCTTGCGGTGGCGGGCGATGTCACGCCGGCGAGCGGCACGGCCGAACGCGAGACCGCCCTCGACCTGATTGACCGCCACCGGCCCACCCGGCGGCGGATCACCGTGGGTGGCGACAAGGGCTTCGATGTCGGAGGGTTGGTGCGCGCCTTGCGCGCGCGAGGTGACGCCGCACATCGCCGTCGACGGCCATCTCAGCAAGACCGGGAAGCGGCGCAAGATCGCCATCGATCAACGCACCCTGCGTCATCCCGGCTACGACATCAGCCAGTGCTGCCGCAAACGCATCGAGGAAGTGTTCGGCTGGATCAAGACCACCGGTGGCCTGTCTTAGTGAAGGTTCGCGGCCTGGCCAAGATCCAGGCCGTCTTCACCTTCGCGATCCTGGCCTACAATCTTGTCCGAATCCCCAAGCTGCTGGCAGCCCCGACATGACCAAGGCAGGGCCCTTGAAAGGCAGATGGCGGATCGTCGAGATGGCACTGTGGGACAGGGACTTTCTCGCCATGATGGAGTCTGCTTATATCGCCGTCGACGGCAAGTCCGGCGGCGAGTTTGCCTTCGGCTGCGTCACCGGCGGCATTCATTGCCGAAAAATCCCCTCGGGCATTGAGT
>DAIMKK010000041.1:3817-7221 GCA_036721745.1 Pseudolabrys sp.
AGACGACGCGGGCCTAGGCAAACAGAGTGCCGGGTAGCAGGGCCAGTCGCTTGGTTCTCCGCGGACTTGAACCTACTGATGCTCAACGCATTCAAGCGTCGGGCGACGGCGGGGCCGAAATTAAAAAAAAACGGCTCGCTTACAGGAGAAATCTGCTTCCACAACGGCGACGATTTAACCTTCAAAGCGCGCCGTTGGTGAGTTCTTCAGCAGCCTGCTAGAGTTCTTCCAGCACCCGGCCGTGGCCTTGCACGCGGTCCTCAATGCCGCAGCGGCGCAGCGCGTCCCAGAACGACACGGTGTTGACCGCGATCACCGGCTTGCCGAACCAGCGCTCGGCCTCGGCGGCGACGGCGCTCGACGGCAGAGCGGTACCGAGCGTCAGCAGCGCCTCGACGTCCGGCCCGTCGAGCTCACGCAGCGCGTTGCGGATGTCCTGCTGCGGCACTTGCGCGATGAGACGAGGGGTCTGGCACTTGAGCCCCTTGAGCCGGACCACGTCAAAGCCCGCTTCAAGGAAATAGGCCTGCACCATCTCGTCGCCGCGCGGCTGATGTGGCGTTAGAATCGCGATTTTGCGAGCGCCGAATTTCTTCAGCGCGACAACCAGCGCGGTCGAACCGATGGTGACGCCGACCCCGGCGCGCTGCGCCAGATCGACCTCCAGCTTCTCGCCCGCGGCGACGCCGCCCCAAAACGTTTCGAGCGCGATCCCCATGATGAGATGGTCGAGCCCCGCGGTCATGATCTGGTCGATCGCCGTACCCATGCCATCGCGCATCATCTGCATGTGCTCGTTGAACGCCTCCTCGGTGTTGAGTGGGCGTTCCTTGATGGTGACGCGGCCGGTGTGACAGGTCACGCCCGGTACCCGCAGCTTGTCGGTCTCGGGCTGGACGGTTGTATTGGTCGACGGCACGACCAGGCCGATACGCTTTCTGAAGCCTAAAGTGTCAGGCACGATCCGAACTCCTGAGGATCAGGGGATTTCCGAGGAATACACGGCTGCGCATGCCGTCACAAGCGGTCCCCCTTGTCTCGACCGCCAGCGCCTATATGCTGGCTTCCCGTCTCGCCCGAAGGATCATGTCCCCCCGATGCGTCGCATTCCCGACGGGACCTCGCTCAATGCGGCGGCACGGCAACGCGTGCGAGCGCACACGAACGCGACCCTCGGCCGCCCTGCCTTATTTCAGGATGAACCATTTTGGACCTGCGATTGCAACCGGTCTCCGCAAACGCCGCCCAAAACCTTATTCCTCATGCCATTTTGACGAGGCCGCGGCGCCTGAGCATGCCGTGGCATGTCATCGCTGGGCCGAATTGACGCCGTCCGCGTCTCGTTAGTAGGCCATATGGCACGTTGGCGTGTTGCCATTAAAAAGAAATGGCGAGTCCCCGTGACAGGCCAATCCCCTGCTTGCAAAATGTTGTCCCAAACAACAATAGTCACGACGCAGGAGTTACAACGATGGCGTCCCCTCAAGCCTTCAATGTTCTGGAAACGACGATTGCCGACGTTCACGCAGCCTATAAGGCGGGCACGCTGAGCGCCCCGCAGTTGGTGCAGATGTATCTGGACCGCATTGCCGCCTATGACAAAAAGGGCCCGGAGATCAATGCTCTGATCTCGCTAAATCCCAAGGCATCGGAAGAGGCCGACCGGTTCAATGCGGCGTTCAATAAGTCCGGGTTCGTCGGCCCGCTGCACGGCATTCCCGTCATTATGAAGGACCAGGCCGATATAAAGGAAATGCCGACGACGCTCGGTTCGGTCCTATTCAAGGATTACATGCCCGGCCGCGACGGTTTCGTTGTCGCTAAGCTGAAAAAAGCCGGAGCCATTTTCATCGGCAAGGCGACACTGGGTGAATTGGGCGGAGGCGATACACATGGCTCGCTGTTCGGATCGACCCGCAATGTCTACGATTTGGACCGCACGGCTGGCGGATCGTCCGGTGGCTCCGGCGCCAGCGTCTCCGCGAATTTCTGCACTGTCGCCATAGGGCAAGAGGGCTTCGCGTCGATCCGCCGGCCGTCGATCTGGAACGGCGTCGCTGGCATGCGCCCAACCACAGGTCTGGTGAGCCGGGCTGGCGTCTATGGCGGCTGGCCTACCGTCAATGGCTCGCTCGGGCCGATGGCGCGGACGGTCACCGACTTAGCGAAGCTGCTGGACAGCATGGTCGGCTACGATCCCGACGACCCGGTGACTGGTCACGGCGTCGGCCGTGGGGCAGACAGCTATTCGGCAGCGCTCGACATGGCCGCACTTAGCGCTTCCCGCATCGGCATTCTGCGCGAGTCGATGGGCTATCATTCCGAGCCCGACTCGGACGATTTCAAACTGGTGGGTGAAGTGTTCGACAAGGCGGTGGCCGATCTGCGCAAGGCCGGCGCGGAGATTGTCGATCCCATCGTCATCCCGGACCTCAAGGCCCTGTTGGCCACGCGAGCGAGGAACGTCGAAGAAGATGACATCAGTTTCGAGCAGTTTTTTGCCGCTGGCAATGCGCCGTTTGCCACGCGCGCGGCGGCTATGGCCTCGCCTCTCTTCGAAAAGGTAGCGACAAGCGGTCGCCGCCGCTGGATGAATGAAAACACGCCCGAGCAATATCACACTTACATGAAGGCCCGCGAGACATTGATGACCAACATGTTGAAGGTCATGGCCGACCACCAGTTGGACGCCATCGTCCACAAGGCGGTCGAGCATCAGCCCACATTGATCAAGGACGGCGTCAATCCGCCCTTCGTCGACCAGAAGGGCGCGCCACACATCAACACCTTCCTGATGTTCGTGCCGTCGATCGTGGTGCCAGCCGGATTTACCCGGGACAATCTTCCAGCCGGGATCACCTTCCTAGGCCGGCCTTACGACGACGCCAGAATGGTCCGGCTTGCCTACGCCTACGAACAGACAACCCATCATCGGCGCGCGCCGACCAGCACGCCGTAAAAAGGGGCTGATCGCTGTCCGGCTGTTAGGAACAGAGCCGCGGCACCGCCTGCAGCAGCCGCAGAGTGTAAGGATGCTGCGGCGCGTCGATCACCGATCGGGTGGCGCCACGCTCCGTGATCACGCCGTGCGAGAGGACCACCACGCGATTTTCCGTAAGACTAAGTAAGCGTGCTTGATTGTAGTACGCCGCATAGGCGGAAAGAATTCACCGCAGGTGCACCTCACCGAAAATGATCATTTTGTCCAGCACTCGCGAAGATTTCTCCGTTGAGCAACTCATCACGCAGCTAACTTCCGTCACCCCTATCGATCGAATCGCCTCAGCCACCGACTAGCCTTGCGCACTCAACACCTCAACCTGTCGCAGTTTCGCGAAAATCTCTTCCGCCTTGTGTCTATTGGCTCAAGCGGGGCTTAAACCAGCTCTTTCCAAAGCCTTGGG
>DAIMKK010000041.1:7231-11883 GCA_036721745.1 Pseudolabrys sp.
ACCAAGACTTCATTGTGCATTGAGTTGAAGCCGCGCCACCACGTGCTGGCAGACAGCTTTATAACAAAGCTTCCCGCGCGCAAACTATGGCGTCGATGGCAGCACGCACGGTCAGTTGACCGCGGCATCACGCGGCCGATCAGATTCGCCCTTCAGGCACGACAATCTTCTCATAGGGCACATCGCCAGACAGAATGCCGACATCGCGCGCGAACCGGTTCATTCCGGCGACGAAGGCCCGCGAAATCGTGGTGTCGTAATACGGTAAATCTCGCCGGATCAGCTCGGCAATCAAATCCGCTTCCGATGGTGGAAATAGCTTGCGGCCGATGCCGGTCGCGAGCGAGACATCCTTTTTGAGTGCTGCATGGGTCTTTGCGATGGCACGAACCGCCGCGGCGGCCATCTCCGGCGAACGTTCGATCAGCCGGTCCGTCGTGGCGATCGACGCCATGGTGTAGTTGAAGCACGGCTTCGGCCCGTCGCCGCGGCGCACGTCGAGCACGACCGTCCCAATGCCGCGCCTGACCGCCACTTCCGCACCCATGCCGTTAGCCCAGAAGCCATCGATCTTGCGTTCTTCCAGCGCCTTGGCCGCAGTCAAACCAAAATTGACGGTTGTGCCGACTGCGCCCGGCACCGGCGCAATTTCCACGCCGTCGCGTTGCGGATCGATGCCGGCCTCGACGAGAAGCCGTCGAAGCCCCATCTCGACCCAAGGGGCGGCGCCGATGCGGCAGCCCTTCACGATATCGAGCTCGCCCCGCTGCGCACCGAGATCCTGATGCATGACCAGGAACCAATACATACCCTGCGCCTGCGCGCAGACCAGCTTGACGCCGTCCCATTCCGGAAACGCCGCCAGCGCCGAATGGGCGGAGCCGGCGACGAATTCGACCGCGCCGTCGCGCAGGGCGGCATAGGCCTTATCGACCGGGAAGATCAGCTCAAGCGATACGTCGAGCCCCTCCTCCTTGAAGAACCCGAGCTCGATCGCGGCGATCGCCGGAAAATACGAGTTCGAGATCATGTCGGGTACTGCGAGTTTCATGGCGATATTCCGTGTTGCTATCGATCGCTCGGCGGCCCTGTAGCCGCGGCTTATTGACGGGCAGCGCCGTCCTAATCGTGCGCGGCGATCTCGATCTGCCACGGCGCCACCCGGCACTCAATGACCCCGACCAGCGTGTTGAGCAAAGTCGCGAGCACCATCAGGACAACAATCGGCACGAACATTCTCGCCGTGTCGAAATTGTTCGCCGAGTTGATGATGATGCCGCCAAGCCCCGAAATCGCGGTAAAGAATTCGGCGATAACCATCGCCACGACGCCGCGTCCAACGGACAACTTAACGCCGGCCATGATATAGGGCAGCGTGGCTGGCAGCACGATCCGGCGCAAGATGACCATATCCGACGCGACAAAGGCGCGGCCGACTTCAATCAAGGTTTTCGATACGACCTTGACGCCAAGCCAGGTATTAATGGCGATCGGGAACAGGCACATCAGAAAGATAACTGAAACCTTCACCTTGAAACCCAACCCCAGCCAAAGAACCAGCAAGGGAACAAGGGCGACCAGCGGCATAGCGTATCCACCAGTGACAAAAAGTCCCAAGGCCGCTTCGATGACCCGGAAGCGGCCTAGCAGAAGTCCTAGCGGCACACCGATGAGCATCGACAAGATAAACCCGACGATAAAAGGCTGAATGCTCTCCATCAGGGCGGCGCCCAGTTCGCCGCTCACCAGCATTTCCCAACCGGCAACGGCAATGGCGCTGGGATAGGAACCAAAGATCGGATTGACATCGCGCCCAAACACTTCCCACAGCAGCAGGAAAAAAGAGATGGTGCCGAGCGTGATAAGCCATGACGGGACAACTTTTTCCGACACAACGTCCGCCGTCGGGGGCTCAGCCGTATCACCCGTGTCGCTCACTGGCAGTTGCCGGCTTGTCAGGTCGGCCATGATGATATCCTTTTTAAGCGCAAGGTTTAACGGATCGCTTCATTCGGCCGATGCAGCGCTTGCCAAACGCGATACCGGACCGTGCCGAATTCCGTCGAACCACGCAGAACACCGAGATCGCCGCGCGGGCGCGGCAGCGGAACGTCGATGATCTCCTGCAGAGCGCCCTCGCGCATCACGAACACCCGGTCGGCCAACAGGACGGCTTCGTCGAGATCGTGCGTGACGAACAGGATCGTCTTGCCGGTACGCGCGTGAACGTCGAGAAGCTCGCTTTGCAAGGACTCGCGAGTCTGGGCGTCAAGCGCGCCGAATGGCTCGTCCATCAGGAGAACTTTCGGATCAATCGCGAGCGCACGGGCGATGCCGACGCGCTGCTTCATGCCGCCTGACAATTGGTGAGGCAGAGATTCCACGCATCTTTCAGCCCGACCAGCTCAAGATAACGCATCGCGGTTTCCCGCAATTGCGCCCCCCGCATGCCTTTCATCTCAAGCCCGAACATCACGTTCTGCAGCGCGCTGAGCCATGGCAGCAGCTCGGCATGTTGGAACACCATGCCGCGGTCATAACCGCAACCGCGAACCTCACGCCCATCGACCAGGACGCGGCCCTCGGTTGCCGACTCGAGCCCCATCGCAATACGCAGCGCCGTGGTCTTCCCGCAGCCGCTCGGCCCGATCAAAACCGCAATCTCGCCATCGCGGATCGTGAAGTCGACGCGATGCAGCGCCTGAACCTTGTGCAGCTTGGAATCGATGCGCAGACTGAACGACTTCGACACATCGACGAGACTTACTTCTCCCATACTCGCTTCTCAGGCGCCCGCTCGCAGCGGACGCCTTACGTTAGTGGCAATTCTTGGCCGATCAGCTTGAGTGCACTTTCACGCGGCCCACCATCGACCAGCGCTTTCACATCGACCGGCTTCTTCAGATTTCCGGCCTTGTCAGCAGATCACGCATCCAAATCGGCTTTTCCGACTGCTTCGCCATACCGCTCGGCTTGAACCTGCGTTTTGCGGGTTCAAGCTTTCACAGAGCGTTACTTTTTTACAAAGCGTTACTTGTCGATCAGCTTGAGCGCGCTCTCACGCGGCCCGTTGTCAACCAGCGTCTTGATATTAACCGGCTTTGTGAGATTTCCGGTCTTGATCAGCAGGTCACGTATCCAGGTCAGCTTTTCCATCGGGATCGGCATAGTGGGATCGATGGCCGAAATGCGCTTGACCTCGTCAAAAACGAATCCCGCACGCGGATCATCGGGCTTGCTGTGGGTGATCTCGTTGGACAGCGCGATGACCTTGTCGCGGTTGGCCAAGGCATAGCGCCATGCATTCATCTCGGCGGCCAGGAACTTGACCAGATCGTCACCGCGTTCCTTGATGGCCTTGCCGCTGACATTGGTGCAGAAGCGGAGATAATTAGGCACGTCATCATGCGCGTTAACGAGCAGCTTCACGCCGTTTTTTTTTGCCAACGGCACAAAGCCGGTCGATGCGGCGGCCGCATCGACAATGCCGGCCGACACCGCCTTGAAGCGATCACTGTCGCTGCCCATGACACTGAAGTGCACTTCATTCGGCGCGATGTTGTACTTGTCGAGCACCGCCCGTGCCAGAAGATCGGGTAAGGAGCCGGGCGAGGAAATTGCAAGCGTTTTGCCCTTGAGATCGGCCGGTCCCTTAATGTCCGCCTTCGAATAGATCCCGTACGTCAGACCCGGCCAATAGCAGCCGACAACCTTGATGTCGGCGCCACGCGAGCCCGCGAGGATCGGTGCACCCGGGCTGCCCTCATAACTGTCCAGTTCGCCCGCGAGCATGGCGCGCAGTGCGAGGGCGTCGCCCTTGAACTGCATCATCTCGATCTTCAAACCTTGCTTTTCAGCAAAGCCGCCTTTGCTCGCCATGAAGACGAAGCCGGCATCGCTCTTGGCTTCGACGATACCATGGCGCCAAATCTTCAACTCCTCGGCATTCGCCCCGGACACGAACAGCGCCGGTACCACTAAGGCTACAAGCAGCACGCCAGCCTTCCAGCGACGTGCGAAATTCTTCAAACTCATGACTGTTTTCCTTCTTGTTGCACACGTGCCCCCAATGCCAGTCCATTGCTCACACCCATTATTTCATTCACTCATCGCGCGCGACCGGTGCATTCATCGCAACGTCGTCGCGTCGTTTTCGGGCAAGCTCCATGCCAAGCGCAAAGTATTCGCTCGCACTGTCGTATCTGCCTGGCGCTCCAGCTCTTTCGGCCAGTGCCCAAGATCGTACCCGCGCCACGGCGGTTCTGGTGCCAGCGGCGGCAGGCCAAGCTGGTTCCACATCACTTTCGCGTTCTCCATGAACTCGCGTTTAGGTAATGCAACGGGCGCCATGGAGCTCTTGAGCATCGCGTTGATCAGCACGGCGGCGCTTTCGCCATTGTTGCAAGGACCGCGCGCTTCAGCTCCGGGATGCTACCGCGATATTGCCAGCGCATCAGCGGGTGCATCTCGGTGTCTTTGGTGTCTTTATTGTCGACCACGACCGGCAGGTTTTCGCGCGAGAGCGCCAAAACGTGCTCGTGCAAATCGGAATAGCAGCGTGGATTCGACGGCGGCGCGTCGCCATAGCGCGCGAGTGCGGGATGCAGCGTAGGGGTCTCAGCCATCGACGCCTCCAAGCGCATGCACCAGCC
>DAIMKK010000042.1:0-11857 GCA_036721745.1 Pseudolabrys sp.
GCGCGGTGGTGGGCTGGGACCCGAGCCGGCTGTCGATGGTGCTGGCGGTGCTGGAAGCCCATTGCGGCGTGAAGCTCGGCGGTCACGATGTTTACCTTAACGTCGCTGGCGGCTTGCGCATCCAGGAGCCGGCGGCCGATCTCGCCGCCGCCGCCGCTCTCGTATCATCGCTCGCCAATGCGCCGTTGCCGGCCGACGCGGTCTATTTCGGCGAGGTATCGCTGTCCGGCGCGATCCGGCCGGTGGCGCAAGCGCCTGCCCGGCTCAAAGAAGCCGCCAAGCTCGGCTTTACCCGCGCCGTCGTTCCGGAAGCCGCGCGCGCGGAAACCGGTGAGCCCGGCCTCAAGGTCACCGATGTGGCAAGCCTCGCCAATCTGGTCGCCGACATCGCCGCCCGCGGCGCAAAGGGCACAAGTGGTAAAACCCGTGGACAAGACGGGTGACGGCGCCGTGACGCCCCGCTATACACGGGGCGCACTTCGAACCGCCGCCAGCGGCCATTCTCGCGGGACGCCGTGAGAGCAGAAATGGACGTAAAATTAAGAACTTAAGGCCGACATTGCCGCCCTGTTCGGGACACGCTATGGCACTCCCGGATTCGCCGCGCCGCATGCGCGGTAAGCCTCGCCTTTACCCGCGGAGTGCATGAGCCCCGATGCCGATCACGCTGCTCGACATCATCCTCCTGGTGGTCATGTTGATCTCCGGCCTGCTCGCGATGATCCGCGGCTTCATGCGCGAGATTCTGTCGATCGGCGCCTGGGGCGTTGCCGCGCTGGTCACGCTCTATTCCTATTCACGCGTGCTGCCGATCGCCAAACAATACATCCCGAGCGACATGGGGGCGGCCGGTGTCAGCATCGGCGGCGTGTTTCTCCTCACGCTGCTGATCGTCTCGGTCATCACCGTGCGTATTTCCGACATGGTGCTCGACAGCCGGGTCGGCGCGCTCGACCGCACGCTCGGTTTCCTGTTCGGGCTCGGCCGCGGGCTGATCATCGTGGTTGTCGCCTTCCTGTTTTTCGCCTGGCTGGTGCCCGATCGCAGCCAGCCGGAATGGGTGCGCACCGCCAAATCGAAGGTCGTGTTGCAAAGTACGGGACAATGGTTGATGTCCATGTTGCCGGATGACCCTGAAAGCACCATCTTGAAGCGGTTGAAGCGGCAGAAGCCGGAAGACCAGGAACCGCCGGATACAGGCCCCGACCAGAAGCCGGAGCTCAGCCCACCGACCGGAACCCGATAGATGCAGCAGCAGCCGCAAGACCTCGTTGAGCCCGCAGGCGCCGAATTCGATCCGGATGCCGACCGGCTCCGCGAGGAATGCGGCGTGTTCGGCATTTTCGGCCATCCCGACGCCGCCGCCATCGTCGCGCTCGGTCTGCACGCGCTCCAGCATCGCGGCCAGGAAGCCGCCGGCATCGTTTCCTTCGACGGCAAGCGTTTCCATTCCGAACGGCGCCTCGGCCTGGTCGGCGACGCCTTTGCGCGGCGGGAAGTGATCGACCGCCTGCCCGGCACCGCGGCCATCGGCCATGTGCGCTATTCGACCACCGGCGAAACGGTGTTGCGCAACGTGCAGCCGCTGTTCGCCGAGCTGGAAGGCGGCGGCTTCGCCATCGGCCACAACGGCAATCTCACCAACGGCATCGCGCTGCGCAAGAACCTGGTGCACGAAGGCGCCATGATGCAGTCGACCACCGACACCGAGGTGATCCTGCATCTGGTGGCGCGCGCACGCCGCAACCGCTTCGTCGACCGTTTCATCGAGGGCCTGCGCCAGCTCGAAGGCGCCTATGCCTTTGTCGGGCTCACCAACAAGAAGCTGGTCGGCGCGCGCGACCCCTTGGGGATTCGCCCGCTGGTGATCGGCAGACTCGACGGCTGCCCGATCCTCGCGTCGGAGACCTGCGCGCTCGACATCATCGGCGCGCAATACGTACGCGACGTGGAGAACGGCGAAGTGGTGGTGTTCGACGAGGACGGCGCGCAGTCGTTTAAGCCTTTTCCGCCGATGGCGGCGCGGCCCTGCATCTTCGAATACATCTATTTCTCGCGGCCCGATTCCATCGTCGGCGGCCGCCACGTCTACAATGTGCGCAAGACCATGGGCGGCGAGTTGGCGCGCGAAGCGCCCGCGCAGGCCGACGTGGTTGTCCCGGTGCCGGATTCCGGCGTGCCGGCGGCGATCGGTTTTGCCCGCGAGTCCGGCATTCCCTACGAACTCGGCATCATCCGCAACCACTATGTCGGCCGCACCTTCATCCAGCCGACGCAAGCGATCCGCGACCAAGGTGTGCGCATGAAGCATTCGGCCAACCGCGCCGTGGTCGAAGGCAAACGCATCGTCCTGATTGACGATTCCATCGTGCGTGGCACGACCTCGCGCAAGATCGTGCAAATGATGCGCGACGCCGGCGCTAAAGAGGTGCATTTCCGCATCGCCTCGCCGCCGATCACGCATCCGGACTATTACGGCATCGATACGCCCGAGCGCGACAAACTGCTCGCCGCCACCCACGATTTGGAAGGCATGCGGCAATTCATCGGCGCGGATTCGCTGGCCTTCCTGTCGGTCGACGGCATCTACCGCGCCATGGGCCTGCCCGGGCGCGACCCGGTGCGGCCGCAATTCACCGACCACTGCTTCACCGGCGACTATCCGACCGCCCTCACCGACCTGGCCGCGCAAGAGGCAAGCCCGCGGCAATTGTCGCTGCTCGCCGAAGCCATCTAGGCTTTTGCGCTAGCGTTCCCGCATGTCGAAACCCCTCTCCGACCGCATCGCGCTCGTCACCGGCGCCTCGCGCGGCATCGGCGCGGCGCTCGCGCTCGAACTCGCCGCAGCCGGCGCCCATGTCGTGGCGGTGGCGCGCACGGTCGGCGCCCTGGAAGAGCTCGATGACAAGATCAAGGCCGTCGGCGGCTCCGCCACGCTGGTGCCGCTCGATGTGAAGGATTCCGACGGCATCGCGCGGCTCGCGCTCGCGCTCAACGAGCGCCATGGCCGCCTCGACGTGCTGATCGGCAATGCCGGCATCATCGGACCGCTGTCGCCGCTCGGCCATATCGAGCCCAAGGACTGGGACAATCTGATTGCCGTCAATATCACCGCCAACTGGCAGCTCATCCGCTGCATGGACCCGCTGCTCCAGCGCGCCAGCGCGGGCCGCGCGGTGTTTCTCACCTCCGCGGTCGCCTACAAGGGCCGCGCCTATTGGGGGCCCTACGCCGCCTCGAAAGCCGCGCTCGATGCGCTGGCGCGCGCTTACGCGGCGGAATGCGCCACCACGCCGGTGCGCGTCAATCTGTTCGCCCCGGGCCCGACCCGTACCCGCATGTATTTGGGCGCCTTTCCCGGCGTCGATCCCACGACACTACCGAGCCCGGAAGAGGTGGCGAAGGCTATCCTGCCGCTGTGCCTGCCCGATTGCGCGGTGAGCGGAAAAATCTATGACTTCCGCACCGGGAAGTTCCTGGAATTCCGCCCGCCAGACTAAAGTTTACGGCCGAGCTTCGGCACCTGCGCTTCGAGCGCCGTGCCGAAGACGTGATCCCAAAACACCGTCGTCACGCCGAAATTTCCGCTTTGCGATAAATGGTGGTGGCGGGCGTGGCGCAGCCGTGCCCGGTAAAGATAGGAACCCCGCCGCGGCTGCCAATGGTGGGTCGCGTAATGGACGAAGACGTACCAAAGGTAGCCGGTGACAAGGCCCGCCGTCGCCGCGGTCCCGAGATCAAATCCGAAGGCCACGCAAGCCGGACTGGCAACTGCGAGCAATCCGACCACTGCGCTCGCCCAGGCCGGCGTACCGATGAGGTCTTGCGGCGATTGATGGTGGAGATCGTGGATTTGCGAGAGCACCGGTGCATGATGAAAGAGCACTCGGTGCAGTAGATATTCAAACAGCGTCCAGGCCACCAATCCGGCGCCGTAGACAATCGCCCAGGTCAAAGGATGCGGCGGCATTGCACTGCGGAACGCGAACAGCGCGGCGACAAGCACGAGCGGCGGAAATAACAGGAACTCGGAAAAATAACCGAGCTTGCTCATTTTCATAGCGTCACCCCAGAGGACAATGTCCAGCGACTACAAGCGATTGCTGCGGGCGCAGCCCCCGAGTTACCAATCACGATAGCAACAAAGCGCCAGCTTTTCAAAAATGTTCCGCGCTCTATCGAAAAAAGCGGGGTAATCGGGATATTAAATTGCTGTAACATCCACTTAGTGCTTGCGCTTTGCCCGGCCCTTGAACGGATTGCCCTTCTCCCGCAGCGTCAACCGGATCGGCGTGCCGGGGAGGTCGAAGCTCTCGCGCAGGGAATTCACCAGATAGCGCTTGTAGGCGGCGGGCAGCGCGTCGGCGCGGGTGCAGAACAAGACGAAGCTCGGCGGCCGGCTTTTGGCCTGCGTGATGTAGTTGAGACGGAGCCGGCGCCCCGACACCGCCGGCGGCGGATGCGACTCGACCGCGTGCTCGAACCAGCGGTTGAGCGCACTGGTCGGAACGCGCTTGTTCCACACCGTAAAGGCATCCACGATCGCCTGCATCAGCCGGTCGAGGCCTTCGCCGGTGATCGCCGACACCGCCACCAGCGGCACGCCTTTCATTTGCGTCAGCTTCTCGTCGGCTTGGTCACGCAGCTTGCCAATGGCGCCCGCGGTCTTTTCCTTCAAATCCCATTTGTTGACCGCGATGACAATGGCGCGGCCTTCCTGCTCGACCAGATCGGCGATGCGCTGATCCTGCTCCTCGAACGCGTTCCCGACGTCGAGTAACACCACCACCACTTCGGCGAAGCGCACCGCGTTGAGCGCGTCGGCGACCGACAGTTTCTCCAGCTTCTCATCGACACGCCCGCGACGGCGAATACCGGCGGTGTCGTGGATGCGGAATTTTTGGCCGCGCCAATCGAGATCGACTGCGATGGCGTCGCGCGTGGTGCCGGCCTCGGGCGCGGTGAGCAGCCGCTCCTCGCCGATCAGCCGATTGACCAAAGTCGACTTGCCGGCATTCGGGCGCCCGACAATGGCGACCCGGATCGGATGCGGGCCCGAAGGCTCGGTCGCGGCTTCGATCTGCGCCGCGGTGCGTTCGGGCAATGCCGCGCGTAATGCGTCGTAGAGATCGGCCAGGCCCTCGTTGTGCTCGGCGGAAATCGCGATCGGGTCGCCGAGGCCGAGCGCGTAGGCGTCCAGCCTGCCTGCTTCGCCGGCGGTGCCTTCCATCTTGTTGGCGATCAGCACAGCCGGTTTGCCCGACTTGCGGACGAGTTCGGCGAAGACCTGGTCCACCCCGGTCGGACCGCTGCGCGCATCGATCATAAAAAAGATCGCATCGGCCTGCCCGATCGCGGTCTCGGTCTGCGCGCGCATGCGGCCGGTAAGGCTTTCGGGCGCCGATTCCTCAAGTCCCGCGGTGTCGATCACGGTGAAATCAAGATCGCCGAGCCCGGCCTCGCCTTCGCGGCGGTCGCGCGTCACGCCCGGCCGGTCGTCGACCAGCGCGACGCGCCGACCGACGAGCCGGTTGAACAACGTGGACTTGCCGACATTGGGGCGACCGACGATGGCGATGGTGAAGGTCATATCGTCCTGTCATTGCCGGGCCTAAACCGGCAATTCATCAAAGGAAATCCACGAGTGTGTTTGCTGCGCGGGTCATCCTCGGGTCAAGCCCAAGGACAGGCGCCCGCGCATGACGATTGTCCCGTTAGCGCGGCGCGGAAGGCCAGGGGGCGGTGCCGTTCTGCCCCGACGCCGGCTGCTGCGGAGTCGTACTTGGCCATGGTTCTAGCTGCTGCTGAGCATTGCCTTGACCTTGCGCCGCCGGCTGGGCGCTGTCCTGCTTGGCCGGACGCTCCGCCGTCTGCGGCTTCGGCTTGCGCTTCGGCTTCGCTTTCGGCTTGGGCTCGGTCGCCGGCTCGATCGCGGCGGTCTTGGCTGACGGCGCGGGCGCGGCGGTTTTGCCGCCGGGCGCTGCAGCAGTTGCATCCGGCGCCGGCGCTTGCGCGGTGTCCGGCGGCGGTTGATTGCCTTTCAGGTATTCGGGCGGAATCCCTTGGCTGACGCCCGGCACGCCCTGCGGGAACAGTTCTTTGCGGTCGCCGGGCAGCTTCTTCTTATCGTTGAGATGGAGAAAGTCGAACTTATCCATATCGAAATCCTCGCAACCGGCGAGCACCGGCGCGAGCGCGACCAGCCCGGCGAGCAACACGATGCGATGCATGCGACGCATTTTCAAATCCTCAGCTCTTGCCACCGTCAGCAGCGATTAGCGCCGATAGCACGTCGGCGCGCGCACGGATGCCCGGCGGCGTTTCGCCGTCGCTCGCGATCATGTCGATATAGCGGCGCGCGGCGGTGAAGTCGTGATTGCGCCAAGCCGAAAGCGCGAGCATCTCGCGCGCGCTGTGGCGGAAGGCGTGGCCGGGTTCGGCGACGGAATCGAGACGGCGCCGCATGTCGGCGAGCGACGCGCTATCCACCATCAGCATGCCGGCACGCACGGAGGCTAAATCCTGCAAGGTGGATCCGAGCGAGCTGTCGGCGGCGAGCTCCTCATAAGTCTTCACGGCGTCGGCCGGCTTGCTTTGAGCGAACTCGGCGGCGGTACGAAAGCGCGCGAGGTCGCGATACCCGGTAGGCGACTCGGCGGCGATTTTAGCGAAGGCAGCTTCCGCCTCGGCGTGCTTGCCCGCTTCGCTCAGGCTCAGCGCTGATTCGAATGCGGCGCCGGCGGCGGCGGCTTTCTTGGCTTCCCACCATTGATAGGCCTGCCAGGCGCCGATCGCGGCAACGATCAGGACCGCCAGCGCGATGATATAGATGCTGTAGCGATCCCACAGCTTCTGCAGCCGTTCGCGCCGGACTTCCTCGTCCACTTCGTGAAAAATATCGGCCACGAACTACTCCAAACCCCGTTAACGCCCGTCCCGGGGCGGATTGCGACGTAACCTAGCGATGTGGCGGGTCCAAGGCAAAGCATGTGGCCAACAATCGTTAAGATTCAGGGATTTACTGCCTGATCTCGAAAGACGCGATGCGGAATTCAAATGAATTGTATTCTACTTTTACTTGTAATATTATTTTTATCAACCATTGAGTTCATCGGCAAAGCACCTGTCGATTGCTGACATTTCGGCGGCCGTCCTGCCGCCGCGCCAGAATCCAAGGCAACAACCTGCTCCAGCTTCCGGGAGCGAACTTTGGAGGGATACGAAAATGAATACTAAGATTATTGATCGCAAGCAAACAGTGAATGCGGTCGTGTTCGCCGCAATGTTAGGCTGGTGTGTGGGCGGGTCCGAAAACGCGTTCGCCGACGCTCATTGTTTCTGTAAAATCTCATGCGCCAATCTGACTAACTCGACAATCGCCACGATGGTCATCAAGGACTACGGCACCTTGGCGACCTACACCGGCCTGAACCAGCAGAGCGATGCAAATCAGACCGCATGCAACACGAAGTGCACCGATACAGCTAAGGTGGACATTCTGGATCCGGCTAAGCGTCAAGGCATCGCGAACCTCGCGTGCGCCGCCCATTGCCCGAACGGCTCAAACGTCAATGCTTGGAGCGCGGTTGGCACCAAGGAATATAAAACAGCCGGCCCCTTCGGCACTCTTGTGAACACGCCAGCCGTCACGAAGACCACATATGACTGCAATGGGTTGCCGGGCACCTGGCTTGATAACCCCTCATCCGGCAATGGGGGTCATGCTCGATGCGTAAAAAATTCTGCTAACGCTGTCCAAGGCGTTCCCATCGCTCCTCCATGGACTTCTATCGGCACGTCATGGCAGACGGCTACAGGACCAGCTTGGATCACCGATGGCAGCGGGAATATATGGTACGGCGTTCCCGCTCACGCTACTGTTACGGTAGTCACCGCGGCCCAGTGTCATTTCTAAACGGGATTATAGGACTGGAAAACTCAGCAGCGCGACATCATGAGGATCCGCTAGCTGCTAGCCGTTACGGCTTCTTGGCCTTCATCGGATAGACGTGCTCGGGGCCAGGAAAAGCGCGCGCGCGCACGTCCGCCGCATAGTCGGCTACCGCCTTCTCGATGCCGGGGCCCAACTCGCCATAACGTTTGACGAATTTCGGCACCCGCGGCGACAGGCCGAGCATGTCCTCCAGCACCAGAATCTGCCCGTCGCATGCGACGCTCGCCCCGATACCGATGGTCGGGATGCGAACCGCGGAGGTGAGCTTGCGCGCCAGCGGCTCCGCCACCGCTTCGATCACAACGGAGAAAGCGCCGGCCTGCGCCACCGCAATGGCATCCTGCTCGATGCGCGCCCAGTCGGCCTCCTCGCGCCCCTGCGCGCGGAACGAGCCGATCGTATTGATCGATTGCGGCGTTAAACCCACATGCCCCATCACCGGCACGCCGCGCTCGATCAGGAAGGCGATGGTCTCCGCCATGCGCGTGCCGCCTTCGACCTTGATGGCGCCGCAGCCGGTTTCCTTCAGCACGCGCGCGGCGTTCATGAAGGCCTGCTCCTTGGAGGCTTCGTAGGAGCCGAACGGCATATCGATGACCACCAGCGCGCGTTTGGAGCCGCGCATCACCGCGTGGCCCTGCAGGATCATCATCTCGAGCGTGACCGGAATCGTGGATTCGAATCCGTGCATCACCATGCCGAGCGAATCGCCGACCAGGATCACGTCGCAATATTTGTCCACCAGACGCGCGGTATGCGCGTGATACGAGGTGAGGCACACGATCGGCGCGCCGCCCTTGCGGGCGAAGATGTCCGGAGCGGTGAGCCGTTTGATTTCGTCTTGCACTGACACGGGGGTCATTACCTGCCAAAGACCGGCGCGCCGATCACCATCGGATGGAAGGCGTAGCCGAGCGCGAGATAGATGACGATGCCGATCAGCACAACAAGGATGTCGTTGGTATAGCCGGCTGGCGCGGTCGTCGCGCCGAGGTCACCGCGCTTCTTGGCGGCGATGCGCGCATAGACGCCCCAGGCCAGGAATGTGCCGAACAGCAGGATCGAGCCGAGATCGCCGTTCGAGAGCAGATGCGCCAAGGCCCAAGTCTTCACGCCGGCCAGCATCGGATGCTTGAGCTTGGCCTTGATGTGGCTGGGGATGAAAGCGGCGGTAAAGAAAATCACCGCGAACAGCATGAGGCCGACCGTGATGTGCCGCATGAAAGCGGGCGGCGACCAGATTTGCGGCGCATGCGCGTGGTATTGCCCGAAGCCCCAAACGATCAGCGCGAGGCCAGCGATCGAGACCAGCGCGAACAGCGCGCGATAGCCGTTTAACCCCAGTTTTGCGATCGCGTCGGCGCGCGCGCCGCGGAACGTAATGAACAGGTGGGTGGCGAAAAATACCACCAGCCCGAGGATGAAGATGCCTAAGCCCATGGCGCACTTTACCCCAGTTACGCATGACCGTTACAGTCGCCGCAGTAACGGATCGTGAGGGCCAATGCAACCGGCGTCCCACAATCGAATAAGTTCAACAATGGCGGCCCTGATCTGCGCATTGTTCAAGCGTGCGGCAGTCTCGCTCGCCTTGCTTTGCGCTGCCGCCCTCCCCGGCCTGGCGCAGGAATGGCCGGCCAAGACGGTGCGCATTCTGGTCCCGTTCGGACCGGGATCGACGCCCGATATCGTCGCGCGGCTCGTTGCCGACGGCCTGTCGAAGAAATATCCCGGCAGCACATTCCTGGTCGAGAATAAGCCGGGCGCGAGCGGCAATCTGGCCACAGAGGCGGTCGCGAAAGCTGCACCCAATGGCGCGACTATTGGCGTCAGCATCGGCGGTCCACTGGCGACCAATACGCTGCTGTTTTCCAAGCTGCCCTACGATCCGCAGAAGGACATTGCGCCGATCACCCAGCTTGTGACGCAGCCGAGCGTGCTCGCGGTCAATCCGGACTCAAAGTCAACACGGTTAGCGAATTGGTCGCGCTGCTGAAAGCCAATCCCGGCAAATATAACTTCGCCTCGATCGGCAACGGCTCATTGTCGCATCTCGCCATGGAAGCGATCGCGATCAAGTCAGGCACGAAGCTCGTGCATGTGCCTTATCCGAGCTCGCCGCAGGCGATCACCGCGGTGATCCGCAACGACGCGCAAATGGCCTGCTTGCCGGCGATCTCGGTGACGCCGCAGGCCAAAGCCGGCAGCGTGATTATCTTGGCCGTCTCAACGGCGAAGCGCTCGCCTTATCTTCCGGATGTGCCGACGCTCAAAGAAAGCGGGGTCGACGTCGAGGCGGACGCCTGGAACGGATTGATCGCGCCGGGTGGCACGCCTAAGCCGATTATCGACAAGATCAACAAGGACGTGGTGGAGATCATCAAGCAGCCGGCGATGCGCGATAAATTAGCGGCGCAATTCATGGAGCCGGTCGGCTCCACGCCCGAGGAATTCCGCGCCCGCATCGATGGCGAAATCGCGCGTTGGGCGCCGGTGATCAAGGCGGCCGACGTGAAGGTGAACTAGGCCGTTTTATTTTTCACATCCTTGATGTCGGTGAAGACAATGCCGGAAGCGCGCTCACCGGTGTAGTCGAGGATGAATTGGTTGCGCGCCATGAACACGCGATCGCCGTCCAAATCCTCGGCCACGCTGGAGTAATTGGCGGCCACGAAATCGTCGAGCTTTTTGGTGTCCGCGCATGAAATCCAGCGCGCGAGCTGGAATTCCGGCGTCTCGAACCCGATGTCGAGACCGTATTCGTCGGCGAGGCGCACCTTGAGCACGTCGAGCTGCAAGGGGCCGACCACGCCGACCAGTGCGGGCGCGCCGTCGAGCGGCCGGAACACCTGCACCACGCCCTCCTCCGCCATCTGCTGCAGCGCTTCCTTCAGCTTCTTAGCCTTCATCGGATCGCCAAGCTTGACCCGTCGCAGAATTTCCGGCGCGAAGTTCGGCACGCCGAGGAAGGCGATATCCTCGCCTTCGGTCAGCGTATCGCCGATGCGCAGCGTGCCGTGGTTGGGGATGCCGACCACGTCGCCGGCATAGGCCTCATCGGCGAGCGCGCGGTCCTGCGCGAAAAAGAATTGCGGCGCCGATAGCGTGATTGGTTTGTCGGTGCGCACCAGCTTCGCCTTCATGCCGCGGCGCAGCTTGCCCGAGCACAGCCGCGCGAAGGCGATGCGGTCGCGGTGGTTGGGGTCCATGTTGGCCTGGATCTTGAACACGAAGGCGGTCATGGCGCCCTCATGGGCGTCGATGGTGCGCTTGTTGGACACTTGCGCGCGCGGCGGCGGCGCGAAGGAGGCGAGTGCGTCGAGCAAATCCTTGACGCCGAAATTCTTCAAGGCCGAGCCAAAAAACACCGGCGTCAAATGCCCCTCGCGGAACGAGTCGAAATCGAAACGCCGGCAGGCGTCTTTCACGAGCGCGAGTTCCTCGCCAATCGCCTTGGCGTCCAGCATGGGATTTTTCTTGGCCAGCGCGGCGAGATCGAGCGGCTGCGGCGCGAGGTTACGGGCATCTTCACTCAACAGCCGCATCTTGCCGGTGGCGATGTCGAGCGTGCCGGCGAAGTCGCGGCCCCTTCCAATGGGCCAGGTCATCGGCGCGGTGTCGAGCGCCAGCGTCTTCTCGATCTCATCGAGCAGCTCGAACGGATCGCGGCTCTCGCGGTCCATCTTGTTGATGAAGGTAATAATAGGAATATCGCGCAGCCGGCAGACCTCGAACAGCTTGCGGGTGCGCGCCTCGATGCCCTTGGCGGCGTCGATCACCATCACCGCCGAATCGACCGCGGTGAGCGTGCGGTAGGTGTCCTCGGAAAAGTCCTCGTGGCCCGGCGTGTCGAGCAGATTGAACACGCGGCCGTCGTAATCGAAAGTCATCACCGAGGTGACC
>DAIMKK010000043.1:0-11354 GCA_036721745.1 Pseudolabrys sp.
ACCAGCGACTTGCGCTCGGCGCCCATCATCACCTTGTCCTTGGCGTCCTCGAACTCGGCCTGCGTGACCATGCGCTTGTTGCGGCGCGCGGCCATCAAGGCGGCCTCGTTGACCAGATTGGCCAAGTCGGCGCCGGAGAAGCCGGGCGTCCCGCGCGCGGTGGTCTTCAAGTTCACGTCCGGCGCCAGCGGAACTTTCCGCACATGCACCTTCAGGATGTTTTCGCGGCCGACCACGTCCGGATTCGGCACCACCACCTGGCGGTCGAAGCGGCCGGGGCGCAGCAGCGCCGGATCGAGCACGTCGGGCCGGTTGGTGGCGGCGATCAGGATGATCCCTTCATTGGCCTCGAAGCCGTCCATCTCGACCAGCAACTGGTTGAGCGTTTGCTCGCGCTCGTCATTGCCGCCGCCGAGGCCGGCGCCGCGATGGCGGCCGACCGCGTCGATTTCGTCGATGAAGATGATGCAGGGCGCGTTCTTCTTGGCCTGCTCGAACATGTCGCGCACGCGCGAGGCGCCGACGCCGACGAACATCTCGACGAAGTCGGAACCCGAAATGGTGAAGAACGGCACGTTGGCTTCGCCCGCGACTGCGCGAGCGATCAGCGTCTTGCCGGTGCCCGGCGGCCCCACAAGCAAGACACCTCTTGGAATTCGTCCTCCCAGGCGCTGGAATTTTCCCGGATCGCGCAGGAATTCGACTATCTCCTGCAAATCCTGCTTGGCCTCATCGACGCCGGCGACGTCATCGAAGGTGACGCGGCCATGCGCTTCCGCCAATAATTTTGCGCGCGACTTGCCGAAGCCGAGCGCCTTGCCGCCCGCCCCTTGCATCTGCCGCGACAGGAAGATCCACACGCCGATCAGCGCGATGAACGGCAGCCACGACACCAGCAGCGAGACGAACCACGGAACGTTATCCGATTGCGGCCGCGCGGTGATCGAGACGCCCTTGGAATAGAGTTTCTGTACCAGCGTGGGATCGCTCGGCGCATAAGTCTGGAAGCTGGTGCCGTTGGCGAAGGTGCCGTGGATTTCCGGACCCTGGATCACCACGTCGCGCACGCGGCCCTGGTCGACCTCGCTCAAGAGCTGCGAGAACGAAATGTCCTGCGCGGTGGTGCGTGTTCCTGGATTCTGGAACAGCGTGAACAGCGCGAGCAGCAATAGGACGATAATCACCCAGAGGGCGAAGTTGCGCAGATTGGCGTTCATCAGGCGTCCTTACCCGCCGCTTCGGGCGCTGTGGCCGTTTTTATGGCCGAAATTCGTGGCGACTTCACGTCGATCCCGTTTACCAATGTAGGCAGCGTGCACCCGCATGGAAAGGGCTCGAATCTCACATAGTTTAGCGCGATTTCGCCGGTTTGGCGCTACCACGTCCAGCTGTGGTTAAGGCTTTGCCGCGGCGCGGCGGCGCCCGTTCCACTGTGATTTGACCGGGGCGCAGCGTCACAATCGCTCCCGCCAGGCCGCGCCGAAACCGGGTATTGCCGGCCTCTTGGGCCGCATCGAGCGCCGCTTTGAGCGCCTCCAGCTTGGCCAATTCGACCGGGCCTTCAACCCCGGCGCGCGCCACCGCGCGACCGATCAGGCGCAACGCGATCTCATCCGGCAAGGTGGCATAGCCGGCTGTAGCGAACGCGACGGCGCCCGACGTCGAAGGCGGGCCCGCCAATTCGGCCTCGGCGCGGTCGACCACGGCTTCGATCGCCATGTCCGCACGCTTGAGCCGGCGTGCCAGCAGCGAAAGCCTGCGCGCGTCGAGACCTTCGCGCGCGAGCTCCCCCATCAAACCGCGCAACCGCGCCCGCGTGAAACGCGGATCGCGGTTGGACGGATCGTCGGCGAAGAGAATTTTTGCGGCGCGCAGGCTGGCGACGAGACGCGCCTTCGGAATATCGAGCAGCGGGCGGATGAGCATGATCCGCCCCTCGCCGTCCCCCGGCACTGGCGCGATCCGCGTCATAGCCGCCAGCCCCGTAAGCCCGCTGCCCCGGCTCATGCGGATCAGCACGGTCTCGGCCTGGTCGTCGCGCGTGTGCGCGGTGAGGATGTGCGAAGCGCTTGCTTTGCGGGCCGCCTCGGCGAGCATTCGATAGCGCGCCGTACGCGCCGCCTCCTGCAAGCCGGTCTTCGGCTTGGTCCCGGTCCAGCGCAAGGTGCGGTGCGCAATCCCAAGCTTGCGCGCCAGCCGCCCGACCGCTGCCGCCTCGCGCTTGGCTTCCTTGCGCAAGCCGTGATCGACGGTGACGGCGAACAGCTTCGACTTTGCCTTCAGCGCCTTGCGCCAGCGCGCGGCGAGCACCATCAATGCGGTTGAATCCGGTCCGCCGGAAACCGCCAGCACCAGCGTCGGCAAATGTGCGAGATCGGAAAAAAGCGCCTTAGCTTCGGCTGCCGAGACCGGTGAAGTCTCAGCAGTGCGCACGCTTTTGTTCCTGCGTGACGCCGCGTTTCACGCTCGCCGAGGCGCGCGGGAATTTGCGCCCGACTTCGGCCAGTGTCGCGCAGGCCGCTTCCTTCTGATTGAGCGCGGCGAGCGACTGCCCGAGCCGCAGCAGCGCATCCGGCGCCTTGCCTGAGTGCTCGAATTTGGTCGAGACCGCCAGG
The DNA here is from genome assembly GCA_036721745.1 of Pseudolabrys sp. Taxonomy (GTDB): domain Bacteria; phylum Pseudomonadota; class Alphaproteobacteria; order Rhizobiales; family Xanthobacteraceae; genus Pseudolabrys. The sequence goes on from DAIMKK010000043.1 coordinate 2,616, forward strand.
AAGGATTCCGCTGCGTCGCGATAGCGCTGGCGCTGGAACAGGCTTTCGCCAAGCCAATATTGCGCATCGGGCAGCAGCTTTTCATTCGGATACTTGCGCAAGAAATCGCGGAAGGCCTGTTCGGCCAGCGCATAGTCCTTGTGCAGTACATAGCCGTAGGCCAAGTCGTATTCGTCTTTCGGCGTCGCCGAAGGCGGCAGCGTGGCCAGCTGCTCGCCGGTGGCGCCGGTGTCGCGCGCCGCCGGCGGCGGCAGTTGCGAGGGCGCCATCGGCGCCGCACTCGCCACCGGCACTGCCGGCTGCGCCGGCGCATTGCCGGAAAGCGTCGACAAATCGAGCGGTGCGCCGGGGGCGCGGCCGCCGGGCGCGCCGACCGGCGGCTCGTTATCAGCGTTCTGAACCGGGGCGGCCGCCGTTTCGTTGCCGAGGACGCGCGGCGCGCCGGGCGCATTCGGATGCTGGGCGGGATTGAACACGTCGGAGCGGTTGCCGGACGTGGCAGGCACCGGCGCATTGACCGGCGCCGGCGGCGCCATCGCGCGCGAGGCTGCGCCCGGGGGTAGTCCGCCCTTGGAGCCAAGCTGCTGGAAGCGATAATCGCTGTCGTCCTGCATGCGCTTGAGCCGTTCATCGAGCTGCTGGTTGCGGTACTGCAACTGCTCGATCGTGCCGGTGAGCTGGCGCAACGCACTTTCCATGCGGTCGAGGCGGACCGACAGATCGCCGGCATCGGCCTGCGCGACATGTGACTGCTCAGCCCGAGGCTGCTCGCTTTGGCGCTGTTGCGACGGCTGCTCGCCGCGGCTGAACAGATTATCGAGGAAGCCGCCGGAGGCACGCTGCTCCTGCGCTGCTGCGGCGCCGGCCAGCAGCAGAGAAACCGCGACGAGCGCCGCGGTACAAATTGGGGTTCGTGAACGCTTCATGATGACCATAAGTCCGGCAACGGGTGATACAGCTAGCATACGGCGGGCTGCGTCCAAATTGTGACTGGAGCCCCGGCGCGGCCATTTACATCCCAGCCGTAAAATACGTCATGCCCGGCGCAAGGCCGGGCATGACAGTTTTTGAGCACGTCTCGCCAGTCTCTTACGAACTGACGCCGAGCACCGTGACCGCGCGGCGATTCTGCGACCAGCAGGAGATGTCGTCACAAATCGCGACCGGCCTCTCCTTGCCATACGAAATGGTGCGCATGCGGTTGGCCGCTACGCCGCGCGAAATCAGATAATCGCGCACGGTCTGAGCGCGGCGGGCGCCGAGCGCGATGTTGTATTCGCGCGTGCCGCGCTCGTCGGCGTGGCCTTCGACGGTGAACTGACCGTATTGGCTATAGTTGCTGAGCCACTGCGCCTGCTTGTCGAGCGTCGCGCGCGACTGCGGCGTGAGTTCGGATGAATCGGTTTCGAAGAACACGCGGTCGCCGACATTGACCACGAAGTCCTGCTGGCTGCCGGGCGTCGCCATGCCGGCGGCGTTCGCCTGGGCGTCGTCGCCAGGCTTATTGGCGCAGGCTGAGATCGCCAGCGCCGCCGCCAGAACGGCCACCAGCCGCGCCGCGCGGAAAATATGCTTCACGTTGGTCATACCGGTGCCTCCATTCTCACTCACGCAATTACCGGAGCTAGCCTCATCGTTTACCAGCACGGTGGTTAAGCGAACCTTCCATCAACCTTGATGGAACCTTGCGCGAGGCCCCTAAAATTGTCTGAGCCGCGGAAACCTATTCTGATGGTTAAGAGCCGGTGAAAATGTGGCGCTGTTTTGTTCGCGCGCGATCTATTTCCAAAACCGATACCCGGATCACGTCTGGGCGGGCGTTTCGGATGCGGCGGGCTTTAAGACAACAGTGGCGACCAGGCCGGGTCCGAGGCGTAGCTCGGGGTCGGAACCTTGAGCTGGTTACGGCCGGTGATGTCGATCATGTAAAGCGACGGGCCGCCGCCAGGATCGCTGAAATACATCAAGACCCGCCCGTTCGGGGCGAAGGTCGGCCCCTCGTTGTGGAAGCCTTCGGTGAGAATACGCTCGCCCGAGCCGTCCGGCTTGAGAATGCCGATCGAAAATTGTCCGCGTGCCTGGCCGGTGAATGCGATGTAGTCGCCGCGCGGCGACCATACCGGGGTCGAATGATGGCCTTCGCCAAAGCTGATGCGCTGCGCCGGGCCGCCGGTGGCCGCCATCACATAAATCTGCTGGGTGCCACCGCGGTCGCTCTCGAAGCAGATGCGGGTGCTGTCCGGCGAATAGCACGGCGCGGTGTCGATCGCCGGCGTGTCGGTGAGCCGCGTGGTCTGCTTCGAGCGCAGATCCATCACGAACAGATTGGCGTTGGATCCTTGTTGCAGGCTCATGATCACGCGCTGGCCGTCAGGCGAAAAACGCGGCGCGAACGTCATGCCGGGAAAATTGCCGACGATTTCGCGCTGGCCGGTCTCGATGTTGAGCAGATAGACGCGCGGATCGCCCTGCCCGTATGACATGTACGTGATCTCTTGCGTGGTCGGGTTGAAGCGCGGCGTGAGCACCAGGTCGTCGCCGCGCGTGAGGTAGCGCACGCCGGCGCCGTCCTGATCCATGATGGCGAGGCGCTTTACCCGCCGGTCCTTCGGGCCGGTCTCGTCCACGAACACGATGCGGCTGTCGAAATAGCCCTTCTCGCCGGTGAGCCGCTCGTAGATCGCATCCGAGATAATGTGCGCGATGCGCCGCCAGTTGTCGGGCGTGGTGAAGTATTGCTTGCCGTCGAGCTGCTGGCCGGCGAACACGTCCCACAGTCGGAATTCCGCTTTCAGCCGTCCATCGCCCTGCTTGGTGATGCGGCCGGTGACCAGCGCCTGCGCATTGATGACGCGCCAGTCGGGGAAGCGCGGCACCGCGTCGCTATTCGTTATTTTCTCGGTGAAGGCGCGCGGATCGATCGGCGCGAACAGACCGCTGCGCTGCAGATTGCCGGTGATGACGGCGGTGGCGCTGTGCGCGATGTCGGTTTCGGCCGGCGCGCCAGCCAGGAAGTCGGGCAGCGCGATCGGCATCGGCTGCACGTTGCCTTGCGTGATGTCGACGCGCACCGCGGCAGCCACCGCGCGCGGCAGCAATCCGGTCATGAGACCGCCGGCGGCAAACGAGGCCTGCGTGAGCAGTCGGCGGCGGCTCAATTGCGGCCGGTCGTTGAACGAAGCAATCAAAGAATCGACCATTGGAGTGTTCGGTTTCTGGTTTATTGGAAAATGCCGCTAGTGGAACATGTCGCTCGGCTTGAATGCGAGTTCCATGTCTTGCCAGCTAGCATAGGTTTCTTTGCGCAACATCGTGTAGGGCTGGCACTGCAGGATCGCGCGCTTGGCGCTTTCGGCGAAGGCCGGACCGATCGCGCTCGGTCCGCCGCCGATCACATCTGGACCGCGCTTGACGCTGCCGTCGGCATTGAACTGCACCCGGAAAATCACGACCAATTCCTGCGCGCTGTCGAGGCCGACGGGCGGCGACCAGCAGTCGGTAATGCGGCGCCTGAAGGCGTCGATCTCGCTCATCGACAGCTTGGTGGCCTTGCCGTCCGGTCGCCCGAGCGTGGGCGTCGAATTGATCTCCGCGCCGGTGGCGGCGGTGCGCTGCGGAGCGCGCTTGTCGAGCAGCGCGGCGATCTTGTCGGCGTCGAACTTCGGCTGCGGCATTAGCGTCGGCTTCTTGGGCGGCAGCGGGTGCTCGGCCTTGGCGTCTTTTTGCTCTTCCTGCTTCTTGAGCTTCTCGGCGATCGGGTCGGGCTTTGGCGGCGGTTGCGGCTCCGATGTTTTTTCCGCCGTGGCTTTGACCTCTGTTTTCTCGGTGAGCTTGGGCGCGATCTCCTCGGCCGGTTTCTCTTCGCCTATTTTTTCCACCAGCGGCTTCGCCTTTTCGGCCTTGGGCGCGTCCTTGACGCCCTTGGTCATCTCGGAAAAGTCCTTATCGCTCACCAGATCGACCGGCAGCGATTCCGCCGGCGTGACCTCGAAAGTCTTGCCGGAAAACGACACCAGCGCCCACAGCAGCACTGCCGCGTGCAGGCCGGTCGATATCGCTGACGCCGTTTTCATCTGCATTACCGCACTTTCGAGCTTTGCTCGAATTCGGTCACCAAAGCTACCCGATGGAAGCCGGCCTCCGACAGCCGTCCCATCACCCTCATCATGGTCCCGTAATCCACTTTTTTGTCGCCGCGTACGTAAACGCGGGCCTCGGTACCGCCGCGCGCCTGCGCCACCGCCTGCAGCTTCGGGATCAGGTCGTCCACGCTAATTTCGGCATTTTGCAGGAAAACCTGACCCTTGTCGTTGACCGACAACGTGAGCGGCTCCTTGTCCTGGTCGAGGCTCTTGGCCTGGCTTTGCGGCAGGTCGATCGGCACCCCGACCGTGAGCAGCGGCGCCGACACCATGAAAATGATCAGCAGCACCAACATCACGTCCACCATCGGCGTGACGTTGATCTCGCTCATCACCCGTTGGCGATGACGCTTCCTGCGTCCGATGACCGGCGTCCCGGCATTGGCTGCCATGATGCGCTACCCACGCTCGTCAATCTGCCGTGACAAAATGGCGGCAAATTCGTCGGCGAACCCCTCCAGGCGCTGCGCCTGCTTGTTCACCTCGGATGCGAACTTGTTATAGAAAATGGTCGCCGGTATGGCAGCGACAAGGCCGATTGCGGTCGCAAACAGCGCTTCCGCGATGCCCGGCGCCACAACCGCTAACGACGTGTTCTTCGAGGCGGCGATCGATTGGAAGCTGGTCATGATGCCCCAGACCGTGCCGAATAGGCCGATAAAGGGGCCGGCCGAGCCGACTGTGGCCAAGACCAAAAGCCGGCGTTCGAGCCGTTCGACCTCACGCGCGATGGTCACCTCCATCACCTTCTCGATCCGCATTTGCAGGCCGGCGAAGGAGCGCGCCTGGCCTTCAAAGCTGCGCTTCCATTCCCGCATCGCCGCCACGAACAGAGCCGCCATCGAATGGTTCGGACGCGCGGACAGCGAGCGGTAGAGTTCCTCCAGCGACTCGCCGGACCAAAACGTTTGCTCGAAGCGATCCATGGCGCGCTTGGTGCGCGTAAAGAGCACGGTCTTGTCGATCGCAATCGCCCACACCCAGATCGAGCAGATCAAGAGCCCGATCATGACCGCCTTGACGATCCAATGGGCATGCCAGAACAGCGTGAACAGCGAGAGGTCGGAAGAGGTGAGCGGGAGCACCGACTGTGCCACGTCGGTCGGATTCATAGGCACGTCCTTTCCGCTGTCCGGCTCAAGTCGGTTAAACCGGCGCGGCGCACAATGCTCGGACCAAAATGAGCGCGCCGTGGGGTCCCGCTCACGCGCTCAAATGCAAACCGAATGTTTCGCGAAAACCGTCAAATCCCGCCACCGGCAGGCTTAACGAAATCCCCGCAAAACTTGGCCAAACTAGGGCGCAGAACGGGTCTTTAGCCCTCTAAACAGCGCTGATTGTGGTTAAGGAGTCGTTACCAGGCATGCGCCACCTCACCCGCCCGCGGGGAGAGCGAGAAAAGCAACGGCCGCCCGCCTCGGGGAGGGCGAACAGCCGCTGCGGGGACAGACTTTATTGGCGGCGTATGATCTTGTGCGAAAACCGGTTCCCACTTTTCGGGATCATGCGCTAAATCAGTTCTGCGTCGACGGTGACTCAGGCGCCGGCCGGTTGCGCCGCTCGGCCATGAAGGCGTCGAACTCGGTCTTGTCCTTGGCGAAGCGCAGGCGATCGAGAAATTCGCGGAACTCGCGCTGCTCTTCCTCGAGACGCTTCAGCGTATCGCTGCGGTACTCGTCGAAGGCGTGGTTGCCGCTTGACGGTGGGGCACCCCAAAAGCCGCCACTCGGACCACTGCTTGGCCCGCCCGCCATCCGTGAGCGCATCCAGTCCATCTTGCGCTGCATGCGCTCCATCTTGTGCTGCCAGCGATCATGACCGCCGTGATATCCGCATCCCATTCTTCCGCTCCATATCGTGAAGGCGAGGACGGTCAGGCCCAGCGGCCACCAGGCGATGAAGCCGAGGACGATCAGCGCGATCCAGGCGGGTTTGCCGAATTCATCGAGCTTCGCGGTGATAGGCATGGGTTACCCTCGCGTGTGAATGTAAATAACATTTACATGAGTAAGGTCACGACGGACGGATGTCAAGACCCTTCACATAGGAAGCTTTGTTGCCGTGGGAAGGGGCAATGGCCCCCTCACCCGCGCGCCGCGGCGACATCCCCGGGCAATCCGAGCCCGCGCAAATAGATCAGGAAGGCCGCCTCCAGCAGTTCCTCCGGCGGCATCGGCAAAGCGCGCCGCGCCGCGTCGCCGCGCGAAAACAGCGAGGCGATGCCGTGTGTGAGGCTCCAGATATGCAGCGCCACCATCAGCGCCGGCGGACGCCCCTTCGCCGGCATCAACACCACCAGTTTCTCGGCGGCGCCGCGCAACACCGCGAAGGCGCGCTCGCCCGCCTCGCGCAATTGCGGATCGGCATCGAGCGGCACGCCGGCCTCGAACATCGCCGAGTAGTAGGCCGGCTCGCGCTTGGCGAAATGCAGGTACGCCTTGCCGAGCCGGTCGAAGGCGGTGAACACGTCCGGCTTGCCGTCGTCCCAGGCGCTCATTTGCGCCGCTGTGAACTGCTCAAAGCCGCGCCGCGCCACGTCCGCCAACAACTCGTCGCGATCGCGGAAGTGCCGATAAGGCGCCGCCGGACTCACCCCCGCCCAGCGCGCAGCGTCGGCGAAGGTGAAGCCGGCCGGACCTTTCTCGGCGATCAGTTCGAGCGCGGCGCGCACCAAGGCTTCCTTGAGGTTGCCGTGATGATAGCCGCGCGGCCCGCTGTGCCTGCCCCATCTCATGTGCAAGTCTTGCTCATGTAAAAGCCATTAACATGAATCTCGGCGCTGCGCGAGGCTTCATCAGCGGCGGTGCGGGGCGACCAGCGGCAAATGATCGAACAGCGTGGGGCCGCCCGGCTGCGCGCCTTCGATCGTCAGCAGGCGCAGTTTCGTGACCACGCCGCCCGGGGCGGAGAAGCCGCCGGTCTTGCCGCCGGCGGCGAGCACGCGATGGCACGGCATGATGATCGGACACGGATTTTGCCCGAGCGCGGTGCCGACTTCGCGCGCCAACGCCTTGTCGCCCAGCCGTTCCGCGATCTCGCCGTAGGTCATGGTCGCGCCTGGCGGAATGGTGCGCGCGACGACGTAGACGCGGGCGTTGAACTCCGGCACGCCCGCATTGTCGATTGTGACGCCGGTCAGGTCGCGCGCTTCACCGCGCAGCAGCGCCGTGATGCCGTCGATGGCTTGGCTTATTTCAGGAGAAGGAAGCGCTTCGGCCGCGGATGGATATCGCCTGACCACGCGTACGCGCGTCGCGGCCTCGCTGGCTTCGGGCAGTTGCCCGCCAGCAACGCCGCGCGCGCTCCACACGATGCCGCAGCAGCCGATGGCGGTTTCAAACAATGCAAAGCTCAAGTCCGGCATGATGCAAACAGGTTAGCACGCGCGTTCAGGCGCCGCCGCCCGTTTCCTGGTCCGCCTTCATGGCGATGCGCAACGGCTTGGGGATCGGCCGCGCCCGCCCGCCGGACACGAAGGCGACCTGCACATGCGCTTGCACCAGCAGCTCATCGCCACGCATGACCTTCTGCAGCAGCATGACGGACGCACCCTTCACCTCTTCCGGCGCGGTGACGATGTCGAGCACGTCGTCCATGAAGGCCGGCCGTTTGAAGTCGATGCCCATATGCGTCACCACGAAGGCAAAGCCCGGCGCCTCGGCTTTCGCCTGCTCGAACAGCGCACGGTGATCGGCGCCGATCAGGCGCAGGTAATTGGTGCGCCCGCGCTCCATGAAGCGCAGGTAGCTCGCGTGATAGACCACGCCGGAAAAATCCGTGTCCTCGTAATAGACCCGCACCTGTTGATGGTGCTTGCCGTCGCGGATTTCGCCGTCGAGGGAGTTCGCGCTCGACAAGGCCGTCAGTCCTCTACTTCCTGCCCGAACAACCCGAACTGGCCCGGATCGCGCGCCGGTTCGGCGAGGCCGAGATGCTTGAAGGCGTGCGAGGTCAGCAGCCTTCCGCGCGGCGTGCGCTGGATGAAGCCCTTCTGGATCAAAAACGGCTCGATGATGTCCTCGATGGCGTCGCGCGGCTCCGACAGTGCGGCGGCCATGGTGTCGACGCCGACCGGCCCGCCGCCGTAGCTGACCGCGATGGTGGTGAGATAACGCCGGTCCATGGCGTCGAGCCCCGCGGCATCCACTTCCAGTTCGCCGAGCGCGCGGTCGGCGATCTTGCGGTCGATGGCCTTGTCGCCGTCGACATGGGCGAAGTCGCGCACGCGGCGGAGCAGACGCCCGGCGATGCGCGGGGTGCCGCGCGCGCGCCGCGCGATCTCATTGGCGCCGTCGGCGGTGATGCTCAAGCCCATCACGCGGGCACCGCGATTGACGATCTGCTCGAGCTCTTCCACCGAATAGAAATTCAGCCGCACCGGAATGCCGAAACGGTCGCGCAGCGGATTGGTCAAGAGGCCCGCGCGCGTGGTGGCGCCGACCAGCGTGAACGGCGACAAATCGATCTTCACCGAGCGCGCCGCCGGCCCCTCGCCGATGATCAGGTCGAGCTGAAAATCCTCCATCGCCGGATAGAGGATTTCCTCGACCTGCGGACTGAGGCGGTGGATTTCGTCGATGAACAAAACGTCGCGCGG
>DAIMKK010000043.1:11364-11815 GCA_036721745.1 Pseudolabrys sp.
GCTCGAGATTGGTGAGCAGGGCCGCAAGATCGCCGGCCTTGGCGATCACCGGGCCGGAGGTGGCGCGGAAATTGACGCCCAGTTCGCGCGCGACGATCTGCGCCAATGTGGTCTTGCCGAGGCCCGGGGGGCCGACGAACAGCACATGGTCGAGCGCTTCCTTGCGCGCACGCGCCGCCTCGATGAACACACCGAGATTGGCGCGCGCCTTTTCCTGGCCGATGAATTCGGATAGCCGCTGCGGGCGCAAGCTGACATCCGCGTCGTCGGCGCGGGTCTCGGGCGTGACCAGGCGGCGCGGGGTGGTCGTCATGCGGTCCTCTTATCCCTCCCCTGAAAGGGGAGGGTCGATCGCGCGCAGCGCGATCGGGGGGGGATTAGCTTTAAATAGTATGCTCCCACCCGGCTCGCTTCGCTCGCCACCCTCCCCTTGCTGGGGAGGGATAAGAAG
>DAIMKK010000044.1:0-11653 GCA_036721745.1 Pseudolabrys sp.
CCGACTACCGTCCGATGCACGGCCGCAGCAAGGGCCACGATCTCACCGACGGCACGCACACACGCGTCAAGATCGACCTATTCCCGGAATACATCCGCAATCTGCCGCCGGAGAAACGCGCACTGTGGGACGTGGTCGGCCGCGCGCTCTGCTCACAGCCGGTCAAGCAGGCTTTCATCCGCCGTCTCGCGCCCGGCCTATCGAAACGGTTCGGCGCTGACTTCGCCAAAGTCGGCATGTATCCGATCCCGATCCTCACCCGCGACATCCCCGGCTATCTGATCACGCCGCACACCGACACCAAATGGAAGGGGATCACGGTGCAGCTCTATCTGCCGAAGGACGACGCCAATACCGATATCGGCACCATCTTCCACGAGAAACTCGCAGACGGCTCGATGCCGAAGAAGGCTCAGATGCGCTTTGCGCCCAACACCGGCTACGCGTTTGCGGTGGGGACGGACACCTGGCACTCAGCGGACGCGGTGCACAATCGCGTCAAATCCCGCGACTCGATCCTGCTCACGTATTTCGTCGACCAGGGCCTGTTGCGCAACTTCCGCAACCGCGGAAAGCGGATCGGCAATTTCGTGCTCAACGAAATCCGGCAATACCTGCCGGTCTGACGCCCGCGCGCCGCGTTAAAGACGCCTTAACGTGAATAGCCGATCTTGCGGCCCATGGTCTCCCACCGGCGTCGCCGCTCCATCCTGACCGTGCTCGGGCTATATGCCTTCGCTGCGCTGTTCATCGGCTATTTTGCCGTCAATGCCTTCACCGGCAATCATGGCCTGCGCGCGCAAGCCGATCTCGACCAGCAACTCGCCTCCATGCAAAGCGAGATCAAGCAACTAAAATCCGAGCGCTCCTTATGGGAGCGGCGGGTGGCGCTGCTGCGCTCCGACCGCATCGACCCCGACATGCTGGACGAGCGCGCCCGCGCGCTGCTGGGCTTGACCGACCCGCGCGACCTGACCCTGCTCATCCACTAGCCGGCACGCGTTATCCACCGCTCGGCTGGTAATTTTCAGCCAAATTCCGGGTGTTTTGCGCAATTCCGCCCAGCGGCCTCACGCTTCCGCCCCCGGTCGATTTAAGCTATTGGGGGAATGCAAAGCCTAACCGTCGCCCCCGTCACAACCGGCCGGACGCTTTCGCAGGGAGTGCCTATGGCCGTCGCCAAAAAAAGCCCGAGCGCCGATGCCAAGGAACCGGCCACGCCGGTCGCCAATTTCAGCAAGGATGAGGAGCTTTCGGCCTACCGGAGCATGCTGACCATCCGCCGCTTCGAGGAGAAGGCGGGGCAGATGTACGGCATGGGGCTGATCGGCGGCTTCTGCCACCTTTATATCGGCCAAGAGGCCGTGGTGGTCGGCATGCAGATGACGCTGAAAGCCGGCGACGAGGTGATCACCGGCTACCGCGACCACGGCCACATGCTGGCCTGCGGCATGGACGCCAAAGGCGTGATGGCTGAACTCACCGGCCGCACCCACGGTTATTCCAAGGGCAAGGGCGGCTCGATGCACATGTTCAGCGTCGAGCGCGGATTCTTCGGCGGTCACGGTATCGTCGGCGCTCAGGTGCCGCTCGGCACCGGTCTGGCCTTCGCCAACCGCTATCGCGGCAACGATAACGTTTCCCTCACTTATTTCGGCGACGGCGCCGCCAACCAAGGCCAGGTCTATGAGAGCTTCAATATGGCCGCGCTCTGGAAACTGCCGGTGATCTACGTGATCGAGAACAACCGCTACGCCATGGGCACCGCCATCACGCGCTCATCTGCGGAAGTGAACCTGTCACGGCGCGGACTGTCGTTCAACATTCCGGGCGAACAGGTCGACGGCATGGACGTGCGCGCGGTCAAGACGGCCGGCGCCAAGGCGGTCGCCTGGTGCCGCAAAGGCGAGGGACCCTACATTCTGGAAATGCTGACCTATCGCTACCGCGGCCACTCGATGTCGGACCCGGCGAAATATAGGACGCGCGAGGAAGTCGAAGAGGTGCGCACGCATCACGATCCGATCGACATGGCGCGGGCGCGCATCCTGGAAATGAAATTCGCCAAGGAAGACGAGTTGAAGAAGATCGACGGCGACGTGCGCGACCTGATCAATCAGGCGGCGGAATTCGCCACCCACGATCCGGAGCCGGACGTGGCTGAGCTTTTTACTGATATTTATCGTTAGAGACGCGCATGATCCCGAAAAGTGGGAACCGGTTTTCGGATAAGATCATGCGCAAAAAAGTGAAACAGTAGCGCCCATGCCGATCGAAGTGCTCATGCCCGCGCTGTCGCCCACGATGGAAAAGGGCAACCTCGCCAAGTGGCTCAAAAAGGTGGGCGACCGCGTCAAGTCGGGCGACATCATCGCGGAAATCGAAACTGACAAGGCCACCATGGAGGTGGAGGCGGCGGACGAGGGCACGCTCGGCAAGATCCTGGTGCCGGAAGGTACCGCCGACGTGGCGGTCAATACGCCGATCGCGGTGATCTTAAGCGACGGCGAGGACAAGTCGGCGATCGCGGACAGCAAGCCGGCGCCGCTAGCAAAGCCGGCGCCCGCCGCGAAAGCGGAAAAATCCGAAACTAAGCCCGCGCCGAAAGCCGCCCCCGCGCCCGAAGCGCCGGCCGCGCACGCTGCCGCCGATCCCGACATTCCCGAAGGCACCGAGATGGTCACCATGACCATGCGCGAAGCGTTGCGCGACGCCATGGCCGAGGAGATGCGGCGCGACAAGGACGTGTTCGTGATGGGCGAGGAGGTCGCCGAATATCAGGGCGCCTACAAGGTGACGCAAGGACTGCTGCAGGAATTCGGCGAGAAGCGCGTGATCGACACGCCGATCACCGAGCACGGCTTTGCAGGCCTGGGCGTCGGCGCGGCGCTCGCCGGCTTGAAGCCGGTCGTCGAATTCATGACCTTCAACTTCGCCATGCAGGCGATGGACCAGTTGATCAATTCCGCCGCCAAGACGCTTTATATGTCGGGCGGCCAGATGGGCTGCTCGATCGTGTTCCGCGGGCCGAACGGCGCGGCCGCCCGCGTCGCCGCCCAGCACAGCCAGGATTATTCGTCTTGGTTCTCGCACATTCCCGGTCTGCTGGTGATCGCGCCCTCGAATGCCGCCGACGCGAAGGGCCTGCTGAAGGCCGCAATCCGCGATCCCAATCCGGTGATTTTCCTGGAAAACGAAATCCTCTACGGCCATTCCTCGCCGGTTCCCAAGCTCGACGATTTTGTCTTGCCGATCGGCAAAGCGAAAATCGCGCGCGCCGGATCGGACGTGACCATCGTGGCCTGGTCGATGGGCATGTCTTATGCGCTCAAGGCCGCCGAGGAACTGGCCAAAGACGGCATTGAGGCGGAAGTCATCGACCTGCGCACGCTCAAGCCGATGGACACCGACACCATCGTCGCTTCGGTGCAGAAAACCGGCCGCGCGGTCACCGTCGAGGAAGGTTGGCAGCAGTCCGGCGTCGGCGCCGAGATCGCCGCCCGCATCATGGAGCACGCCTTCGACTATCTCGATGCGCCGGTCGCGCGCGTGTCGGGCAAGGAAGTGCCGATGCCTTACGCCGCCAATCTCGAGAAGCTCGCGCTGCCGTCGGTCGCTGAAGTGGTCGCGGCGGCCAAGGCCGTCTGCTACCGGTAACGCGCAATGCCCACCAACATCCTCATGCCCGCGCTGTCGCCCACCATGGAGAAGGGCAACCTGGCGCGTTGGCTCAAGAAAGAGGGTGACAAGATCAAGTCGGGCGACATCATCGCCGAGATCGAGACCGACAAGGCCACCATGGAATACGAGGCGGTCGACGATGGCACGCTCGCCAAGATCGTGGTGCCGGAGGGTACGCAAGATGTCGCGGTGAATGCCGTGATCGCGGTGCTGGCGGCTGAGGGCGAGGACATCAAAGCCGCAGCATCAGGCGCCGCCAAATCCGCTGTCGCAGCAAGCGCCCCCCACCCGGCGGCTTCGCCGCCACCCTCCCCACCGCAAGCGGGGGGAGGGAAGAAGAGTGAGGCGCCGGCTCCAGGTAAACCCTCCCCCCTTGGCGGAGAGGGTGGCGCGGCGAAAGCCGCGCCGGGTGGGGGGGCTGCACCTCGCACTGAGGGTGCGAACCGCATCTTCTCCTCCCCCCTTGCACGCCGTCTTGCGAAAGACGCAGGCGTCGATCTCAACCGCGTGCAGGGTTCCGGCCCGCATGGCCGGGTGATCGCGCGCGATATCGACGCGGCGAAATCCGGCAAGGGAATGCGTGCGCCCGGCGCCGCGCCGGCGGCCACGTCCATGCCGATGGCGGCGTCGCCCTCCGACGCGCAAATCCGTGCGCTCTACCAAGACGGCTCCTACGAATTCGTGCCGCACGACCAGATGCGCAAGATCATCGCGCAGCGGCTGACGCTGTCGAAGCAGACCATTCCGCATTTCTACCTCACGCTCGACTGCGACATCGGCAAGCTTTTGGCCGCGCGCGAGGAGATCAACGCCGCCGCTCCCGTAAAAGACGGCAAGCCGGCCTACAAGATTTCGGTCAACGACTTCGTCATCAAGGCGCTGGCGCTGGCATTGCAGCGCGTGCCCGACGCCAACGTGACCTGGACCGAAACCGGCATGCTGCATCACAAACATTCCGATGTCGGCGTCGCGGTGGCAATCCCCGGCGGCCTGATCACGCCGGTGGTGCGCAATGCCGAGGCCAAATCGCTCTCCACGATCTCCAACGAGATGAAGGACTACGCCGCGCGCGCCCGCACGCGTCACTTGAAGCCGCAGGAATACCAGGGCGGCTCGACCGCGATATCTAATTTGGGCATGTACGGCATCAAAGATTTCGCCGCCGTGATCAATCCGCCGCACGCCACCATCCTCGCGGTCGGCGTCGGCGAAGAGCGCGCCGTGGTGCGCAACGGCGCGCTCGCCATCGCCAACATCATGACGGTGACACTGTCGACGGATCATCGGGCCGTCGACGGCGCGCTCGGCGCCGAAATGCTCGGCGCCTTCAAGAAGCTGATCGAAAACCCGGTGATGATGGTGGTGTAGTTACCGCCGGCTCGTCGGGTATTTCTGTTGCACGGTGCGTTGTAGTTCGAACGCAAGCCGCAGAACCTCGACCAGCGCGCTGATCCCCTTCATCAGGCCCAAGCCGTTCGGCAAGAGCAGCTCAGAGGTTTGCAACGCAATCGGCGTGATGCGCATCTTGGAAGTATTGGAAGTACAAGTCATATCTCATCTCCCTGAGGAGTTGAGACAACATTTGGCTGCAAGGCAGCTGACCGGGCGGTTGTCGTTGGCCCGGAGATGCCGCTGTCGATGAAAAGCTGAGGGGATATCGCATATCGCCAAAAGCCCTCGGTCCGACGAGCGGACGAAGCGCAGTGCTTGGGCGATGTGCCTTGGAGCAGCCGGGCGACTGCAAGGTGGCCCAACGGCGGTGATGTATGCGACGCCTTGCAAAAAGTCAAGAATACGAGCGGCCGGTCGCGTCCTAGGCAGTACTTCAGCTTGAATTAAAAAACGTAAAAGGGTGGGCAAAAAAGTCGGTCACCCAACGGTAATTCATAACGCGCGCCGCTATAATTCAAATAGTGGCACACCTTATTGTAGGACGGCTTCCCATCGGCGTTTCTCGTGAAATCGAGAGATGAGCCGACGTAAAGCCCTCCATTCAGGATGTAGGCAATGACAACAATCGCGGACAATCCGTAGAAGATCCATCCGCGCCACGGAAGTTTCATGGTACGGCCTCGAGCAATTCAGCCAGATCAGCCATTGGACGCGGCCCTAATGATTTATGGCGTAGTCTAAGACGACCGATAGCCGCAACCAACTGACCGATCGCTGGAAATACAAGACAAGCGTAGCGCGCACCGTGTTCGACGCCGGCAAGGACCATCCGGTCACGCTGCGGCATTCCGACGCGCGCGGTGCCGGTCGCGGGCCACAGCCTCACGCCGGGTCGAAGCCCTTCGCCTTGAACACGGCTTGCGCCTCCGGCGACATCAAATATTTCACCAACGCTTTCGCCGCATCGGCCTGCGCAGCGCCGGTCTGCACGCCAGCATCGTAGATTACGGTGAAGGCCATGTCGCCGGGCAACGGGCCGACCACCTCAACGCCGGGAACCGACATCAGTTCGGGTTTCGAGTTAATGGCGATGTCGGCTTCGCCGGTGACCAAAAGAC
The DNA here is from genome assembly GCA_036721745.1 of Pseudolabrys sp. Classification (GTDB taxonomy): domain Bacteria; phylum Pseudomonadota; class Alphaproteobacteria; order Rhizobiales; family Xanthobacteraceae; genus Pseudolabrys. Next base: position 6,192 of record DAIMKK010000044.1, read on the forward strand.
TTCCCGAGAATCCGCCGGAGGGCGGATGCTTGGTCTTACCCTTCATCTGCTCGGTAATGCCCATCTTCTCGATCTGCTTGGCGGTATAGACGCCGCTGGCGCCACCGGTGGCCGGATCGGTGTAGCTGACGGCTTTCGACGCCAGCAATGCTTTCTTGAACGCGTCGGGCGTGGAGATATCCGGTTTCGGCGCGCCGGCCTTCACGCCGACCGCGAAAATCGATTTCGAAAAGATGACGTCGGTGCCGGGCACGATCTTGCCTTCCTTCTGCAAGGTTTCGACATTGCCTTTGATCAGGACCAGCGCGTCGGCCTCTTCCCCGGCCTGCACGCGCTTCATCAGCAGCGCCGCGGTGCTCCAGGTGATGGCGACCTTGTTGACGGTCGCTTTCTCGAATTTTGGAAGAATCTCTTCCAGCACGCTCTTGACGCCGACGGTGGCAAAGACCTTGATCTCGATCGCGGTTGCGAGACCGGCTTGCGCGAATAGAAAAACTGCGATAGCCGCAAGTCGGCCGACGGTTCTGCGCATGGCGTCTCTCCCGCTGTTATTGCGCCCATTACATGCCTAAATTGGGTTACATTCAATCGGGGTTCGTGCGGCGGCGAGGACGGCATGGCTGACACGAATTTCGATGTTCTAATCCGCCTCCGGTGAGGTCCTATCCATGCGCAGAAAGCTCTGGTTTTCGATTTATGCCGCTTCGGTTGCCGTGTTTGGCACGGGCATGTCCGCGATGCTGGTCGCGCCGGCGGCCGCCGAACTGGCGCCGAACTGGCGCCGCAATACACGACCTGGCAGGATTTCGCAGCCGTGGTCGGTGAATCGTCGATCCCATACGTGCTCGGCACGGTCGACCGCATCGAGCGGACGCAAGATGGAAAATTCATCGCGCGTGCCGGCGCCTGTTTTGTCGAAATCACGGTGAACCGTGAATCGAGCAGTGGGCCGGACGGCAAGATCGTGGTTGGTCCGACCCATGTCAGCAAGGTCTCGGTCGGCGAGAAGCGCTGCAATCAATAGCGCCTTGCGGATGGCAAAGCGTGCGACGTTAGAGTGAAGGTGAAAGTACGAAAATGGCCGACAGCGATTTCGACGTCCTCATCATTGGTTCCGGTCCCGGCGGCTACGTGACCGCGATCCGCGCGGCACAGCTCGGCTTCAAGACGGCGATCGTCGAGCGCGACTATCTCGGCGGTATTTGTCTCAACTGGGGCTGCATCCCGACCAAGGCGCTGCTGCGCTCGGCCGAGATTTATCACTATATGCAGCACGCCAAGGACTATGGGCTGAAAGCCGACAATGTCGGCTATGACGCTGCGGCCGTGGTGAAGCGCTCGCGCGCCGTCTCCAAGCGGCTCAACGACGGCGTCGGCTTCCTGATGAAGAAGAACAAAGTGTCGATCGTCTGGGGCGAGGCGGCGATCGACGCGCCCGGCAAGGTGACGGTGAAGGCCTCTAAGGGCGAAGCGCCGAAAGGCGCGCTCGGCCCCGGCGCCTACCAGGCCAAGCACATCATCATCGCCACCGGCGCGCGGCCGCGCGTGTTGCCGGGCCTCGAGCCTGACAAGAAACTGGTGTGGACCTATTTCGAAGCGATGATCCCGGACAAGATTCCGAAATCATTGCTGGTGATCGGCTCCGGCGCCATCGGCATTGAATTCGCCTCGTTCTACCGCACGCTCGGCTCCGAGGTGACTGTGGTCGAGGTGCTGCCGCAAATCTTGCCGGTCGAGGACCACGAGATTCAGACTTTCGCGCGCAAGAGCTTCGAGAAGCAGGGCATCAAGATTCACACCAATGCCAAGGTGAGCAAGCTCGACAAGAAGAGCGACAGCGTCGTTGCGACCATCGAGGAGGGCGGCACAACCCAGACGCTCGAAGTCGAGCGCGTCATCTCCGCGGTCGGCGTCACCGGCAATATCGAGAAGCTCGGGCTGGAGAAACTCGGCGTCAAGACCGATCGCGGCTGCATCGTGGTCGATCAATTCAGCAAGAGCAACGTGCCGGGCATTTACGCCATCGGCGACGTATCCGGACCGCCGATGCTGGCGCACAAAGCCGAACACGAGGGCGTGGTCTGCATCGAGGCGATCAAGGGCCTGCACCCGCATCCGATGAACAAGATGATGATCCCCGGCTGCACCTATTGCACGCCGCAGATCGCCTCGGTCGGCCTCACCGAACAGGCGGCGAAAGAAAAGAAGCTCGACATTCGCGTCGGCCGCTTTCCCTTTGTCGGCAACGGCAAGGCCATCGCGCTCGGAGAGGATCAGGGCCTGGTCAAAGTGATTTTCGACAAAAAGAGCGGGCAACTGCTCGGCGCCCACATGGTCGGCGCCGAAGTCACCGAGCTGATCCAGGGCTACGTCGTGGCCATGAACCTGGAGACGACGGAAGAAGAATTGATGCACACCGTCTTCCCGCATCCGACTTTGTCGGAGATGATGAAGGAAGCGGTGCTCGATGCGTATGGTCGGGTACTGAACATGTAATGCTTACCGTCATGCCCGGCTTTATGCCGGGCATCCACGCCTTTCTCTTCTGCAAAGGCGTGGGTAGCCGGGACAAGCCCGGCCATGACAAAGACCGGAGAGTAGACTCATGGCTAAATTCGACAACATTCTGGGAACCATTGGCAACACGCCGGTGGTCAAGATCAACAAGCTGGGGCCGAAAGGCATCAACCTCTACGTCAAGGTCGAAGCCTTCAATCCGCTCGGCTCGGTCAAGGACCGCTTAGCGCTCGGCGTCATCGAGGCGGCCGAGCGCGACGGCACGCTCAAGCCGGGTCAGACGGTGGTCGAGGCCACCTCCGGCAATACCGGTATCGGGCTCGCCATGGTCTGCGCGCAGAAGGGCTATCCGCTGGTCGTCACCATGGCGGAGACCTTCAGCGTCGAGCGCCGCAAACTGATGCGATTCCTCGGCGCCAAGGTGATCCTCACGCCCGCCGCCGAGCGCGGCATGGGCATGGTCAACAAGGCGATCGAGCTCGCCAAGACCCATGGCTGGTTCATGACGCGTCAGTTCGAGAACGAGGCCAATGCCGACATGCATTCGCGCACCACGGCGCGCGAGATCATCAACGACTTCGCCGGCGAGAAGCTCGACTATTGGGTGACCGGCTTCGGCACCGGCGGCACGTTAAAGGGCGTCGCGCGCGTGCTGGCAAAGGAGCGGCCCGACACCAAGATCGTGCTGTGCGAGCCGGCCGACGCGCCGATGCTGACGAGCAAGACACCGCAAGAACGCAACGCAGACGGTTCGCCGGCCAAGGCCAATCCTGCGTTCAAGCCGCATCCGATGCAGGGTTGGAGCCCCGATTTCATTCCGAAGCTCACCGGCGACGCGCTCGACACCGGCACGATCAGCCGCATCATCACCATCGCCGGCGCCGACGCGATGAAATGCTCGAAGGCGCTCGCGCAGCAGGAAGGCATCTTCGTCGGCATCACCGCCGGCGCCACTTTCGCCGGCGCGCTCGAAGTCTGCAAAAGCGCGGCGCCCGGTTCGACCGTGCTGGCCATGCTGCCCGATACCGGCGAGCGTTATCTCTCGACTCCGCTGTTCGGCGACATCGGCGCCGACATGAACGAGGACGAATTGAAGATTTCGACCTCGACGCCGAACCACAGGATGCCGCCCAAGGCGGCGTGACCACGAGGAGCGCATGGTGGGTATTCTGGCCTGGATCCTCATCGGCCTGATCGCCGGCTGGCTGGCGCATGTCATTCTGGGCGGGCGTGGCGGCATTTTGTATAACCTCGCCGTCGGCCTGGTCGGCGCCATCGTCGGCGGTTTTGTTTTTTCCAAGCTCAACATCGCCGTCACCCAGGATTTCTGGGGCAGCCTGATCACCGCCACCATCGGCGCGGTCATCTTCTTGGCGATCTGGCGGGCGATCAGACGGGCGTGACCTTGCGGCGCGCGGGCGGCAGCCGTAAGTAATGGCATGGCCGTCGTTTACGACATCAACCAGCCGCGCCCGCGCCATCCGGAAAAGGTACATCGGCCGGATTCGGCACAACTGAAAAAGCCCGACTGGATCCGCGTCAAGGCGCCGGTGTCGCAAGGCTACGCCGACACCCACGCCATCATGCGCGCCAACGGTCTGCACACGGTTTGCGAGGAGGCCGGCTGCCCGAATATCGGCGAGTGCTGGGAGAAGAAGCACGCCACCTTCATGATCATGGGCGACACCTGCACGCGCGCCTGCGCCTTCTGCAACGTGAAGACCGGATTGCCCGGCGCGCTCGATCCCAACGAACCCGCGCATGTCGGTGAGGCGACCGCCAAGCTCGGCCTCGCGCACATCGTCGTCACTTCGGTCGACCGCGACGATCTCGCCGACGGCGGCGCGCAACATTTCGCCGATACTATCCGTGCCATTCGCGAGCGCTGCCCGCGGACCACCATCGAAGTGCTCACGCCGGATTTTCTGCGCAAGGACGGCGCGCTCGAGATCGTGGTCGCGGCCAAGCCCGACGTGTTCAATCACAATCTGGAAACCGTGCCGTCGCTCTATCTCAGCGTTCGTCCCGGCGCGCGCTATTTCCATTCGCTGCGGCTGTTGCAGCGGGTCAAGGAGATCGATCCCGCGATGTTCACCAAATCGGGGATCATGCTGGGGCTAGGGGAGGAGAGGAACGAAGTGCTGCAGGTGATGGACGACCTGCGCTCGGCCGATGTCGATTTCCTCACCCTCGGCCAATATCTGCAGCCGACCCGCAAGCTTCATGAGGTCGTCCGTTTTGTACCGCCCGACGAATTCGAGGCGCTCAAGACCATCGCCTATGCCAAGGGCTTCCTGATGGTCGCGGCTTCCCCGCTGACGCGCTCCTCGCATCACGCCGGCGAGGATTTCGCGCGCCTCAAGGCTGCACGCGCCGCTCATTCGTAAAGACAACGAATGCCATCCTTCTCCACCAAGCGCCGCGTCCGCCACAGCGCGACCGAAATGTTTGAGCTCGTCGCCGATGGCGAGAAATATCCAGAATTCGTGCCCTTGTGCAGTGGGCTCAGAGTCAAAAGCCGAACCGACAAGGGCGAAGGCGTCACCGTGCTGGTCGCCGACATGACGGTCGCCTACAAGGTGATCCGGCAGACTTTCACCAGCCGCGTCACGCTCGACCGTCCGAATTTGAAAATCCTAGTGGAATATGTCGATGGCCCGTTCAAACACATGCACAACCGCTGGGCCTTCCGTCCGACCGGCGAGCGGACCTGCGATGTGGAGTTCTTCATCGAATACGAGTTCGCCAGCCGCACGCTCGGCATGCTGATGGGCGCCATGTTCGACACCGCGTTCCGCAAATTCTCCGCCGCCTTCGAGCAGCGGGCGGATAAAGTGTACGGACGCAATCCTGCCTAAGGGCTCGGTGCGAAGCCGCCATCAATGTCATGCAAGTTCAGCGTATTTCGTTTGGTTTTTCGTTTGATCCAGGTCAATTCGCGGCCA
>DAIMKK010000045.1:0-11312 GCA_036721745.1 Pseudolabrys sp.
CCTGAGATATTGCCGCCGTCGCCTTTCAAGGTTCCTCCCGCTCTGCGAGCCATTCATGCCGCCAACGGCCCGCAGCAGTTCTTTGGACACATGTGCACCGGACCAATCGCTGTGCGGGGCGCAAAAGCCGGACAGGTCTTGCAGGTCGATATCGAGACCATCGATCTGCATTACGACTGGGGCTACAACGTCATCCGGCCGCTCGCCGGCACATTGCCCGACGATTTTCCCGAATACCGGCCGATCTACATTACGCTCGATCAGGCCCGCATGACGGGACACTTGCCCTGGGGCCAGGAAATTCCGCTGCGGCCTTTTTTCGGCGTCATGGCGGTGGCGCCGCCGGCCTCCTGGGGCCGTATACCGACGCCGCCGCCGCGCCGCAACGGTGGCAATATGGACAACAAGGAACTGGTCGCCGGCACGACGTTGTATCTGCCCATCTTCACCGACGGCGCGCTGTTCTCGGTAGGTGACGGGCACGGCGCGCAGGGCGATGGCGAAGTCTGCGTTACCGCGATCGAGACCGGGCTGGTCGGCACCTTTCGTCTCACCGTCCGCGACGATATGCCGCTCGAATGGCCGCTCGCCGAAACGCCCACGCACATGATCACCATGGCGTTCGACCCCGATCTCGACGATGGTGTGGTGATCGCGTTGCGGCTGATGATCGATCTTATCTGCGCGCGTACCGCTCTCGACCGCTATCAGGCCTATGCCTTGGCGAGTCTTGCCGCGGACCTACGCGTTACCCAGGTAGTGAACGGCAACAAGGGCATCCACATGATGCTCGACAAGCGTTATCTAAAGCGGTGAGCGGAGCTTGGCAGGCTACCGCCGCTTCTTCTTTGTCGCCCTTTTCGCCGGCTTGGCGGTCTTTGCTTTTGCCGGCGCGGCTTTGCGCGCCGGAATGATCGGCAGCAGCACGAAATTCTCCCGGCCGCCGCCGAGATGGATCGTGGTCTTGCCGCCATAGATCTCCAGCGGGCGGTCGCGCGGGTCGTCGTGCAGGAACGGGCCGTTGCCGGTGAATTCGTTCTTCATGTTCGACAACTTACCGCCGGATCCGCCGGGATAGACATAATCGCGCCCGCGCACGCTCAAGGCCACGCGATAGCCCTTCGGCACCACGATGCAGGTCGGGATGATTTCTATATCGAGTTCGTAAACCTGGCCCGGCGTAAGCGGCTTCTTCTCGTCGTGACAGTGATAAGGCCGGAACGGCAGGGAAAGCTTCTTGTCGAGCTTGCGATGCGAGGCGCGCAACCAGCCTTGTCCGATCGCCGTGTGCGGGTCGAGCGCGCCCTGGAATACGACTTCCTTCATGTCGGGCGAGAACACCCGCAGCACCAAGAAGATGTCAGCATCCACGGTTGAGGACGAGACGTGCAGCTTGGCCGCCACAGGTCCGGTGATCTCGGTCGCCTCCTGCATCGGTTCGGTGAGGAAAGTGACGCCGTCTCCCATAGCGTCGAAGGTAACTGCGGCCGAATCCTTGGGTGCGGCGGTAACCAGCTTCTGCGCGTCTGTGGCGAGGTGGAACTTGGTCCACTGTGTGCTCGGCAGTGGCCAAGCGTCCTCATGGCGGATGACAAATTTCTCGCCCGGATGACGGACATTGAGTTGCACGCGCGGCTGCTTGTTCCAGCCGTTCTTCTCGCCCTTTAGGAAGTAGCCGTAGAACTTCCGTTGCAGTCCGACGCCATAGTCGGTGTAGTAGTGCGTCCAATGCTCGATGCCGTGCACTTCGAGCCATTTCTGTTTCGACGCCGACCGGAAAAAGCCTTCGAAATTGCCGCGCGGATGCAGCGGCTGGCCGCCCCAATTGGCGGCCGAGAGCAGCGGCACCTTGACCATCGACCAGTCGGGCAACATCGCCTTGTAGAATTCGTCGTCCAGCGGATGCGCGAAATAGGTCTTGCCGAGATCGTAGCGGTTGGCGCCCATCTCTTCCTCGGTGAGCGTCTCCGGTCCCGATACCCAATCGCCATTCATGCGGCTGCGATGGCCCTTGTGGCCCAGCCCGTATTGCACCGTCTTGACCTGCATGTCGTACCAATTCTGCGCGAACGTGTTGTAGATGCCGCCATTGTGGCTGAGCTCGCGATAGAAGTCGGCAAAGCCCTCCCAGACGCAGATGGCGGCCAGATGCTTGGGCTGCAGGCTGGCGACCTGCCATTGATTGATGGCGTAGTAGGAGATACCGCTCAAGCCGACTTTGCCGTTCGACCACGGCTGCACGCCCGCCCATTCGATGCAGTCATGAAAATCCTTGGTCTCGCGCGGCGACCAGTGCTCGACGTAGCCGGGCGAGCGGCCGCAGCCGCGCGAATCGACGCGCACGCAGACGTAGCCATCCGGCACCCACTTTTCCGGATCGCAGATTTCCCAGCTTTGGTACTTGTTGGTCGAGCCGGCCATCACATCCGGCTGCTTCTGCTCCATGCGCTTCCAGGCGGTCTTGTAGCCGTCTTCGAAGTGCAGCCACTTGCCGTAAGGGCCGTGGCTGAGCAGCACTGGATAGCGGCCCTTTTTGACCGGCCGGAACACGTCGCAGCGCAGCACCAGCCCGTCGTCCATCGTGATCGGCATGTCCCAATCGATCCGCATGCCGTCGCGGACTTCGCTGACCTCACGATAGCTCATGGTAATCCACTCCTCGAAAATGCTTTCGGACGATTATTTCTTCGGGATGACCGGCAGTAAGACATGAGCTGGCCGGTCCGGGCCGGCGTGCAGCGTTACATTGCCGCCGAACACCGCCGGCGGACGGTCACGCGGATCATCATGTGTGAAGACCGCGCAGCCGGTCCACACTTTGCCCAGCGTTTCCAGCCCGGCGCCGGGCTCGCCCGGGAACACATAATCGGTACCGCGCACCGACAACGCGAGCCGATAGCCCTCCGGCAGCACGATGCAGGTCGGCCAGACTTCGACGTCGACCTCGTAGACCTGGCCAGGTTTGAGCTTCTGCTCCTCGTCATGGGTGTGATAGGGCCGGTAGGGCAGCGTCAGCTTGGGGTCGAGCTTGCGGTGCGAGCAGCGCAACCAGCCTTGCGCGATCGGCGTATGGGCATCGAGTGCGCCCTGGAAGGTGAGTTCCTTGAGGTCCGGTGTGAACGCGCGCACCACCAGGAACAGATCGGCATCTTCCGTCGCCGACGACACCCACAGCTTGGCGGCAATTGGCCCGGTAAGCTCGATCTCCTGTTCGAGCGGCTCTGTCAGGAATGTGACGCCTTCGCTCAAACCGGCATAGGTGACCGAGCTTGCTGCGGCCGGCGTCGTAGCCGACATCGTCAGGTCGGCCGGATGGATGTAAAATTTGGTCCATTGCGTGCGCTTGAGCGGCCATTCGTTCTCGTGCCGCTCGACGAATTTCTCGCCGGGATGGCGCACTTGTAACTGCACCTTCGGCTGCTTGCTCCAGCCGGTGTCTTCGCCTTTGAGGAAATTGCTGAAGAACTTCTTCTGCAGATTGACGCCGTAGTTCGTATAGAAGTGCGTCCAGTGCTCGATGCCATGCACTTCGAGCCACTTATTCTCCGACGCGGAGCGTACGAAGCCTTCGAAATTGCCGCGCGGATGCAAACCCTGTCCGCCCCAATTGGCGGTCGAGAGCAGCGGCACCTTCACTTTGTTCCAGTCCGGCGTGCGCGACTGCCAGTATTCGTCGGTGTCGAGTTTGCGCGAGATGCAGTCCTCGTAGAAGTCGCGGCGATTTTTTCCGAGTTGTTCTTCCAAAAGCGTCTCCGGCCCCGACACCCAGTCGCCGGTCATGCGGCTCTTGAAGCCGCGCGTGCCGCGGCCGTTCTGCACGGTATAGACCTGCGCCTTCGACCAGTCCTGCACGAAACCGCGGCAGAATATGCCGCCGTGATGCGCCATATCGCGATAGAAATCGGCTGCACCCTCCCAGGTGCAAATGGCGGCGAGGTGCTTAGGTTGCAGTGCGGCCGCCTGCCACTGGTTCTCGGCATAATAGGAGATGCCATTGAGGCCGACTTTGCCGTTCGACCACGGCTGTACGCCGGCCCAATCGACGCATTGCGCCAGATCCTGCGCTTCGCGCAGCGACCAGATGTCGATCACGCCGGGCGAACGGCCGGCGCCGCGGCTGTCGACGCGGATACAAATGTAGCCGTCCGGCACCCATTTCTCCGGATCGACCACTTCCCAGTTCTGATACTTGTTGGTGGAGTTGGCCGGCACGTCCGGCTGGTCGGCGCACATGCGCCGCCACTGGTCCTTGTAAAGATCTTCGAACAGCAACCACTTGCCGTAGGGCCCATATGTCATAATCACGGGGTACTTACCGTCGGCGATCGGCCGGTAGATGTCGCATCGCAGCACTAGGCCGTCTTCCATCTTGATCGGTATATCCCAGTCGATCCGCATTCCATCGCGGATTTCACTTTTTTCACGGTAATCCATAGGGCCCTCGACGTTCGGTTTGCAGTCGATATTGATCAGGCACCGGCAATCCGCCGGCCGTCGCTGTTGAACAGGTGGATGCGGCGTTGGTTCAGGGACAGCGCGACGCGCTCGCCGACATTGATTTCGGCCATGCCAAGGCCTTCGGTGACCGCGACGAATGCCCGTTCGGTGCCAGCGTCAAAATAGAGCAACGTATCCTTGCCCAGCGGCTCGACCAGCCGCACGGGCAGTTCGATGTCGCCGCCGCCGCCGCCGAGCGTGACGCCGACGTGCTCGGGCCGGATGCCGAACGTGACCGCACCCGCTTTCGCGGTCTTGAAGCTTTCAGGCAAAGCGACGTCGAACGACGCCGAGCGAAAACAAGCGGCTCCGTTCGCTTGCACGATCTCGCCGGCAACCAGGTTCATCGATGGCGAACCGAAAAAATCGGCGACAAAATAGTTGACCGGATTTGAATAGATCTCCATCGGCGATCCGATTTGTACGATTTCACCCAAGCGCATGACCACGATGCGGTCGGCGAGCGTCATCGCTTCTTCCTGGTCGTGGGTGACGTAAATAAAGGTGCGCTTGAGCGCCTGGTGCAGCCGGTCGCATTCCGCGCGCAGTTCGCGGCGCAACTTGGCGTCGAGGCTCGACAGCGGCTCGTCGAGCAGGAAGGTGGACGGGTTAGTGACCAAAGTGCGGGCCAGCGCGACGCGCTGGGATTCGCCGCCCGAGCATTGACTCGGCATCTTGTCGAGCAGGTGACCGATGCGCACCATCTCCGCCACTTCGCGCACGCGCTTGACGCGCTCTTCCGGCGGCACGTTCTTCATGCGCAGCCCGAACTCGATGTTCTGCGCCACGTTCTTGTGCGGGAACAAAGCATGGCTCTGGAAGACCATGCCGAGCCCGCGGTCGCGCGGCTCCAGGTCGTTGACCACGCGTCCGTCGATGCGGATTTCGCCGGCGGTCGGATCTTCGAAACCCGCGATCATGCGTAGCGTCGTGGTCTTGCCGCAGCCGGACGGCCCGACGAAGACGACGAATTCGCCGTCCTCGATGGTGAAACTCAGATCTTTCACCGCTTGCACCGCGCCGAAAGACTTTACCAGATTGCACAACTCGATACGCGCCACGTCTATCTCCGTACCATGCCGAAACTGAAACCGCGCGCGAGATGCTTGCGGATGATCAGCCCGACGATCATGAGCGGAACCGTGATGCCGACCGCGAGCGCCGCCTGGCGGCCGTAGACGCGGCCTTCGGTCGAGCCCTGATATTTCGACAATTCGATCGGTAGCGTGGTGACCTGAGTCTTGGTGATGATCAAAGCCAACAGATACTCGCTCCAAGTCAGAATGAGGATGAACAGGAAGGTCGCCACCAGCCCCGATCTGATCAACGGCAGCACGATCTCGAACACCGTGCGCCAGCGCGAGGCGCCGAGTATTTCCGCCGCCTGCTCGACCTCGAGCGGCACCTCATCGATGAAGCTTTTGGTCATCCAGACCGCGTAGGGAAGCGTCGTCAGAAAATAAACAAGAATGAGACCGAACCGCGTGTCGATCAAACCGACCGCTGTGTAATAGAGAGACAGCGGCGCCACGACGACGATCGGTGGAATCATTCGCAGCATCAAAAGCTGGAACATGCGCACCTCGGACAGGATCCGGTAGCGCGACACCCCGTAGGCGATCACCGAGCCGAACAGCACCGAGAGGAACGTCGAGGTGACCGCGATCACCGTCGAATTGTAAAGTGAAATCAATGGCTTCTGCGACGAGATGGCATATTGCGTCTGGGTATATTCCTCAGCGCCAAACCAGACGTTCATGTAGTTGGAAAGCGTCGGCGGGCTGGGGAAATAATAGGGCGGCCAGGCGAACCACTGCGTGTCCAGCTTGAACGACGTGGAAACGATCCAATAGATCGGGAAGAATGCCATCAGCCCCCAAAGGCTGAGGACGACATAGCGAACGGCCGTCGTGATGCGACGGCGCTGCGACTTGGTCATCGCCATTCAGCCCTCCACCTTCAGATCGTCGGACTGCTCATACATCTTGTCGAGCGAGCGCTTCTCCCGGCGCAGCAGCCGGATCGCGAACAGAACGATCACGATCATCAGCAGCATGACGATGTAAGACATCGCCGCGCCTTTGGAGATTTCGAAATATTGCCAGGTGGTCATGAAGATGTAGACCGGCAGCGTTTCGGTTGCCGAACCCGGACCGCCTTGAAACAAGGACCAGGTCTTGGGGAATTCCGCCATGGCTTCGAGGAAGCGCAACACCAGCGCGAGCAGAATGACCGGCCGCAGCAGAGGAAGCTGCACTTCCCAGAAGATCCGCCATTTCGACGCGCCGAGGATTTCCGCAGCTTCGATCGGTTCCTTCGGAATCGCCGTGAGACCGGCGAGCATGATGATGAAGGAGAACGGGGTCCAATTCCAGATTTCGAGCAGGCCCACCGTCATGAGCGCGAGGTGCGGATCGCTGAGCCATGACGGCTTGAACTCAATTCCGCTCAGGCGGGAGATGATATCGTTGAGCGGGCCGCTCTGATACAGCATCATTTCGGCGGTATAGGCGACCACGACCGGAACGGTGAGCATCGGCAGAATGAAGATGATGTAATAGATCGCCTGGCCGCGGAACGGTTTGTGCATGAGATAGGCCAGTAGGAAGCCGAACACGAAGCATCCGACGGTCGAGCCGGTTGCAAACGCCAGCGAGCGAACGACGGCCCAGCCAAAGCGCGGGTCGGTCAGGACCTCCTTGAAAAGATCAAGGCCAACATAGTCGGCATCCCACCAGGAGCCAAGATAGACGGTCCATTGATGCAGCGAAAAATAGAGTTGCAAGAGCAGCACCGGTATCAGCACTAAAGCAAAGAGCGCGATCAGCGGCGCCAGCAGCGAAATCTTGAAGCGCCTGATCGCGCGGCGTCTGGAGACGACGCGTTTTGGCGTCGGCGACGGCACTTCGGCAGCCGAAAGGGCGGCTACGGTCATTCCTTACCCCCTGAAAGGAAGCCCGGACGAGCGCGAGGCTCGTCGGGCTGATTTGAAGGTAGCTCTACTTCCTGCGGTTGCTCGTCACGCCGGAATAGCGCGCTTGGGCATTAAGGCCTTATAGCTCACTAGATCTTTCTTGAGCTTGCTTTGGCCGATGCGGCGGATGATCGCGGTCCATTCGTCTTCGGTCTTCTTGAGCACGTCCTTGGCCGGGAGTTGTCCGATAAAGGCTTCCGAGAGGTTCTTGCCGAGCGCATCCTGGAATTCCAGGTAACCGGTCAGATAGACCGGCGGTGCCACGACCTGGAAGTTCGTTTCGATGGCCTTCACGCCAGCCGGGCTGTACGCCTTCTTGACCGCGTCGGACGTCATATGTTCCTTCGCCCATGCATCGTTGAACGTATTCACCGGATCGGTCACGATCGGAATGCTATTCTTGCCCGAGCCGAGCCAGAGCGCGAGATAGGCGGCTTGCGCTTTGCGCGGGCTGTATTTGTTGATCAGAATCGCGGCGAGCGGCGAGGAGATCGACCGGTGCATGCGCTTGCCGGAGAAATCCGAGCCCGGCACCAGGCCGTACAGCCACTTGCCCGTGGTCTTCGACTTCGCCGGATTCTCATTCAGTTTCGCGGTGCCGTCCCAGTACTGACAGCTCACCACGTGACCCTGCGCGATGCGCGGAATCTGCTGCGGCGTGCCCCAGTTGGCCGCCTCCGGGTGATTGACCTTCTTGTCTTTCAGATAGATGTCGACCGCGTATTGGCCGGCCGGCGTGTTCAGCGTCGGCTTCATGTCATCGTCGAACGGGAAGCCGCCGGCACTATAATAGATCATGTACCACCAGGTCGGACCGTTGGCGCGGTTGCGCAGATTGGCCGAGCCATAGAGGTCCTTGGACGGATCCATGAAGAATTCCTGGATAACCTGCTCTTCCTCCCAGGTCTGCGGGAACTTCAGCTCTTTGCCGAACTTATCGGCAAAGCGCTTTTTGTTGTCCGGATCCTCAATGATATCCTTGCGCGTGTATTGGATATGCACGTTGCCGTCGGTCGGAATGCCGTAGGTCTGGCCGCCATAGGTCATGAAGGTGCCGTAGTCGCCGACCGCGTCGATCTTGAAGTTTGCCTTCTTCATGTACTCGTCGAGCGGCTCGAGATAGCCGGCCGAGGCGAGCGAGGGGATCATGTTGGAATCGATATGGATGAAATCGAACTGCGGCGAGCGTGAGAGCGCTTCCGCCATTGCCCGCTGCGGGGCGTCGAAGATCGAAATGTCCTGTACCGCGCCAATGGTGATATTCGTCTGTTTGGAGAATTCGGCGATCACTGGCTGCATCGGCACCAGATAAGGCGACCAGATCATTCCATTGACGGCGGCCGGGCCGGCGCCCTTCGCCGCCACGATGGTGCTCTCTTCCATGGTCGCGGCGGAGGCCAACGGCATGGTGCCGGGCAGGAAGTTTGCAACGGTTAGCCCGAGGCCGCCTTCTACGAATGTTCGCCGAGAAACATTAAACTTAGTCATGACATCCTCCCGTTAGTTTTTTTGGCAGTGTTCAAGTACGTGCGTTTCGACGAACGTCGCGCCGCCGTCGATCATGGCGGCTTGCGATATAGTTCGGCCGATGAAGCTGACTGTGAGAAGACTATTATCCAACGCTGCCTGCTGCGAATAGCCGCAGGCAGTCTTGTATAATTTCGTTCGCGAGAGGCGCAATCCATCGATCCTCCCGAGCCTCGGCTCTCTACGCGCATATGCCGTTCACGGCCATCGCGCGTTCAGACCAAGTTCAATTCTGACGTTTTCGTCCCTAGAGCACCCGGGTTAAAGACCGCGGTTAGTTCCATCGTAGGGTGAGGCGTCTTGATCCGCAACACGGATTATTGCGCGGCTGATCGCGATATCAAGTCTGGAATGAGCCTACGCCTATGAGTCGTTGCGGTGGGAAACCACGGTCCGACGTGTCCCGAAAACTTTTTACCTCATTTCGAGTGTATATTTTCACCGAGAGACTAGACATCGAGCGTTTCTACCGCGAATTAGTTAGTCGCAGGACCGCGGGTTGCACCCCGCTGCGCCAATTGCTGAAGATAAGCGAACTTTTCATCAACCGTGTGTTCGATATGAGTAACTTGCTCGTCGCTCAAATGCCGATACTTGCCGATCAGGGACATCATGTCCGTTAGTAACTCAACTCGGAAATCGGCAACCAAGTAAGCGTCTCAATTTACGGTTTCCGACATTACGGCGCTACTGCGATTTTCAACGGGAACGAGTCGACGCATTCGTGCCCATTCTCGGTTACGATAAAAGTGTGGCCAAGGAAAATTCCGAACATGCCATCGGGCGTGATCGGGTTGGGCTCGGCCATGATCACCATGTTGGGCTTGAGCACCATGTCGCCCTCGACGCCGCGCACGTGCTCGGCGGAGACATGCGGATTGTCGGTGACAAGGTCGATGCCGTGGCATTGGGTCGGACGTGACTGTACGCCATGATCGCGGAAGAATTTGCTGGCGGTGCGCATGGCTTCCGCCGGCTTGCCGGGCGCGATTTCGGCGACGATCTTGTGATAGCCGGGAAGCGTGATGTCCTCCCAGAATTTACGCACCATGTCGGTCGGCGGCCCGAGCGTGATAGGCGAGCCGATCTGCGCCGTATAACCGCGATAGCCGGCGGCCAATTCCATATTGATGATGTCGCCTTTTTTTAGCACACGCTGCGATGGGCGCGGATTGCCGAAGATCATGGCCGGATTGTCCATCGGCGTTGAGCCGATGATGAGGAAGTCAATGTCGCCGCCGCCTTGCAGAATGGCCGAGCCTGCCGCTCCGCGTAGCTCGTATTCCTTCACGCCTGGCTTGGCGATAGCGACCATGGCCTCCATGGCGCGCTGGCACAGCACGCCGGCCTTGCGCACGCAGTCGAGCTCTTCAGCGCTATGGATGACCACGAGGTCATGTAGGAAACCTTTGGTGAATACGAGCTCGGCGTCGGGCAGACCGCTACGTAGCGTGTTGTACTGATTGACCGGCATGTAGTCTTCATGCCGCGGATCGATCTCCATCAGTCCGATGCGGCCGCGCTCGAGCTTAAGTTCCTTGAGCCGCTCGACCATCACCTCGGCATAGCGGCCGTTGCGGCTATGGCGCACGTCCTTGAGCGCGACCTCGACTTGTCGACGTACGGCTTCCGCGTGGGTGCCACCCATCGAGTAGATCATGGTCGGCTCGCCATCAAGCGGTACCAGCACGTAGCAGCAGAGCGCGTGCCACTCCCAATGCCCGGTCAGCCACAACATGCCGCCGCCGAAGCTCCAGTGACTGGGGCCGCCGGCCGCGATGATACAATCGAGCTTGTGCTCCTTCATTTTGGCGCGCAGGGCGGCATGGCGTCTTGCGTATTCCTGGGCCGAGAACTGCTCGTAAACCGCGTCGCGGTAATACGGCGTGCCACGCATATTGGCGAAGGGCAGCGCTTGGTCGAGCTTGTCGCGAACCGTCTCCCATGGCTGTGGGCCAAGCGGTTTGCGGGCCTGCTGAACGTTCATAACCACACCTCAAAAAAATCGCGTGAACAAGACACGCTGCTCATTTAACTCTATTTCTTGTATCTGCCTATGGTGCCGGGGCCGCAAAATGTCTCTGCCTATCTAGCCGCTAAATTTTCGGCCGCTTCGCGCCCGGCAGTCCTGCCGAACACAAATGCGCGCAGCACCGATACGGCGTTCGGCGCAGTCGCATAGAAATGCCCGGTAATTTCACCGGCAGCGAACAGGCCTGGGATCGGCGCGCCGCCGCGTAGCACGCGGGCGCGCTCGTCGGTCGCGATGCCGCCGAATGTATACGCCACGGCGCCGACGAGCGGGGAAGCGAGG
>DAIMKK010000045.1:11322-11593 GCA_036721745.1 Pseudolabrys sp.
GATTTGGGTCACCCACGCAGGCGGCATTGTAGGCTGCAACCGTTGCCACGAGGTTGTCGGCATCCACGCCGATTAGTTTCGCCAATTCCACAAGCGTGTCGGCGGACACCGGCGGCATTTCAGAGCGAATGGCGCGCTGATAGTCGGCGATGGTGAACAGCCGGCTGTCGAGGATGGCATAGGCAATCGAGCCAGGCGTTTTGAAGTGGATGTTGCGCGCCAGCCACTCCCAGGTCTCGTGCATCAGGTCACCGCCTTCGTCGAAGAAGCG
>DAIMKK010000046.1:0-11583 GCA_036721745.1 Pseudolabrys sp.
ACATAAGGACATCATTCGGCATGTCGCCAAACGTGGCGATCTGTTCGGGCGGAATGTTCAGAAGCCTGGACAGGGTGGCGACGACTGCCCCCTTATTCGCCTGCGGGTGGGTTACGTCGAGGTAGTAGGGCTGAGAGCGCGCCGCACTCGCCTTTTCACCCAGGGTCGTCTGCGCAAGCTTTTCGCAGGCGGCGACCAAGTCGAGATCGTCGGAGATGCCGACGATCTTTACCGCGTGCGCGAGATGAGCGTCCGTAAAGGCCGGCACGACCTTGGCGTCAAATTTCACCGTCCATGCCTCGCGGGCCACATGCGGCGCGTCCAGCTTACGGATCAACCACTCGTCGGCCGTATAGACCCAAGCGTCCAGCCCCTGATTGAGGATGAGCTCTACGGTTTTCTCGGCTATCACCGGATCGAGCGTTCGGCTCTCGATCTCCGAGAGGTCGGGATGGACAAATACGCCGCCGTTAAAACCTGCGATCGGCGTCCGCAAAGCGAGCGGCTCGATCAGCATCGCCATGCCACGGGGCGGCCTGCCGCTGGTAATCGCAAAGGCGATGCCAGCTGCGGCGAGCGCCTTCACGGCGTCCGCCGCACGTGAGGTCAACACTTTGTCCTTAGTGAGAAGCGTGCCATCGACATCGGCGAGCACAAGCGAAATTTTTGATGCGGTAGGATCTGGCCTTATCATGCGCGGCCTGCTGCATGAGCGCTCGCAACTTGTGCGTTCGAGCGATCGCTGCTGAGAATGAATCGTTCGACCGCGTTGGCAAAACCATCGTCGCGATTGCTGTCGGTCACGAAGTCTGCGGCTCGCTGTACCGCCGGACTGGCGTTGCCCATGGCAATACTGAGACCGCTTCGCTCGAACATCGCGACGTCATTGCCGCCGTCGCCAATGACGGCGATCTCTGCCAGCGGAACCCCCAACAGCCTTGCAATCTCCGACAACGCGACGCCTTTGTTGGCGAGCGGGTGGGTGATATCGAGATAGTAAGACTGCGAGCGCGCCACGGTGGCCTGATCGCCAAGCGCGGCACGCACATCGCGCTCACGCTGTGCGAGAATCTCGAATTCCTTGCTGACGCCAACGATCTTATTGGCGGCATCGAGGCTTTGTCCGAAATTGCCGACCAATGTCGGCTGGAACCCAACGGTGCGCTCCTCGAACCCGACATATGGTCCGGCGGAATCGCGCACCAGCCAATTCTGCCCACTGAAAACCCAGACCTGAACATCATGCGTGTCGAGTAGACTAACTGCGCGCCGAGCCGCATCAGGCGACAGCAGATGCTCGGTGATGACCGCTAGATTGCGCGTCGCTATCACTCCGCCATTAAAGCCACACACCGGCGTCGTGATTCTCAAAGGCCGGAGCAGCATGCTCAAGCCGCGAGGTGGCCGGCTGCTGATGATTACAAAATTGATACCGCATGCGTGGAGCTTTGCCACCGCCGCCTGGGTGCGCGCGGTCAAAACCTTGTCGTCGGTGACTAAGGTACCGTCAACATCCGAGACAAAGGTCGAGATTTTCGGTGAAACATTTCGAGGGGATGGTGTCATTGCGATTTCACGGCACCGGCGCCGTTGATGGGGCGCCAGTGTCGACCGTCACCTGCCAAAAGCGCGTCCGCTTCACTCGGTCCTGAGCTTCCCGCCGGATAAATCGGCAGGTCAGTCGTACCCTTTCTGGCCCAAGCGTTGAGCACCGGCTGCACGATGCGCCAAGTCTGCTCCACCATATCGGCGCGCATGAATAAAGTTGGGTCGCCGATCATGACATCATAGAGAAGCGTCTCGTATCCGACATTAGTTTCCTTCGGAAACCAGTCATCATAGTGGAAATCCATCTTGACGGCGGCGAGATCCACCACTGGCCCAGGACGTTTGACCTCGAACTGCAGGGATATCCCCTCGTCCGGCGCAATGCGAAGCACCAGCCAATTGGCCCGCAGAGTGTCGACAGGAGTGCCATGAAACGCCGCGTAGGGCGCCTGCTTGAAACGGATAGCTATCTCGGTATTGCGTTGCGACATGTGCTTGCCGGTGCGGATGTAGAAAGGCACGCCAGCCCAGCGCCAATTGTCGATCTCAAGCCGCATCGCGACATAGGTCTCAACGTTTGAATCCGGCGCCACATTGGGCTCTTGCCGATAGGCTTTCATGGTCTTGTCCAGTACCGTGCCGGCGCCGTACTGGCCGCGCACCGCCTGCGCCGGCTTGATGGCGGGGATCGCGGCCAGCACTTCGGCCTTTTTTGAACGGATCGCGGCGGCATCGAAACCGGTCGGCGGCTCCATCGCCACCATCGAGAGTAATGTGAACACGTGATTCGGAACCATGTCGCGCAGCGCACCGGTCCCCTCGTAAAACCGGCCGCGGCGTTCCACGCCGACCGTCTCGGCCACGGTGATCTGCACGTGATCGATTCGGTCGCGATTCCAGATTGGTTCGAACAGGCCATTGGCGAAGCGGAACGCCATGATGCTTTGAACCGTATCCTTTCCCAAAAAGTGATCGATGCGGAATATCTGATCCTCGTGCAGCGTGCGCAGGATGCTGGCATTCAACTCGCGCGCGGATTCGAGGCTGTGCCCGAACGGCTTCTCGATCACCACGCGGCGCCAGAACCGAGGCTTACCATCCTCGTCCTCGTTCTGGTCAGTGAGCTTCGCTTTGCTGAGTTGCTCCACCACGGTGCCAAAGAATCGGTCGGCAACGGCGAGGTAGAAAATGACGTTGCCCTGCGTGCCGTTGGTCTTCTCTGCCTCGGCCAACGCGACACAAATTTTCTCGTACAGTTCGGGCTTGGTGAAGTCGCCCTGCACGTAAGATATTTTTTCTGCCAGCCGCTTCCACGCCGTCTCGTCGATCTTGTCGACATCGAACTCCGCCGCTCCGTTTCCGACGAAGCTTTTCAGCATGTCGTGAAGATGGTTGCGCCAGCTCTCGGCAGTTCCTTCGCCATGGTCCACGCCAATAAAAGAAAACTTCTCCGGCAGCACCTTGGTGTGCGCGAGATTGTAGAGAGCCGGCGTCACCAGGCGCTTGGTCAGATCGCCGCCGGCACCGAAGATTACGATGGCGCAAGGGTCGGCTGACTTCATCTGGCGCCGTGGCGGCGTCTCGACCACCTGGGCGGTCGGAGCGGTCTGAGATTGCTTGTCGAGCATGGCGCTACTCCGCGGCGTTCTTTGCTGCTGAGCGATCTTGCAATTTTTTTGGCTTTGATTCTGGGTCAATAGATTCTTGACCCTCTATATGTCCGCCGAAGCCGAAGCGCATGGCCGAGAGCATCTTTTCGCCGAAGGTATGCTCCTGCCGCGAGCGGAAGCGGGCGTACAACGCCGAGGAAAGTACGTCGGCCGGGACCGCTTCTTCGATCGCGGCCTCGACGGTCCAGCGGCCCTCGCCGGAATCCTGGACAAAACCGGAGAAATCCTTCAGCTGCGGGTCTTTCGCGAGCGCGGCGGCACCGAGATCGAGCAGCCAGGATGAGATGACACTGCCGCGCCGCCAGACCTCCGCGATATCCGGCAGGTTCAGTGTAAAGCGCTCATCCTCCGCCAAGTCCTTCGAATCCTTGTTGCGAAGGATATCGAAGCCCTCGGCATAGGCTTGCATCAATCCGTACTCGATGCCGTTATGCACCATCTTGACGAAGTGGCCGGCGCCGGACGGACCGGCATGAATGTAGCCGCGTTCGGCACGGGTATCGCCTTTCGCGCGGCCCGGCGTACGCGGAATATCGCCCAGCCCAGGAGCGAGAGCTGCGAAGACCGGGTCGAGGCGATCCACTGCCTGCTTCGGGCCGCCGATCATCATGCAGTAGCCGCGATCTATCCCCCAGACGCCGCCGGACGTCCCACAGTCGACGTAGTGAATGCGCTTATCAGCCAATTTTTTGGCGCGACGGATATCGTCTTTGTAGAATGAGTTCCCGCCGTCGATGATTATGTCGTCCGGCTCCAGCAGACCGCCGAGACGTACCACCGTCTCTTCGGTGATCCGCCCGGCGGGCAACATCACCCAAACCGCGCGCGGCTTTTCCTTGAGCGTCTTGACCAGATCCTCCAGCGACTTCACCGCCGTGGCGCCCTCCTTCGCCAGCGCCTCGCGCGGCTTGGCATTGGCGTCGAATACGACGCAGGTGTGTCCCGCCTTCATCAGGCGGCGGGACATGTTGCCGCCCATGCGGCCCAGGCCGATCACCCCGATCTGCATTTGCTTCACTCCCTATCGATAAAAGCGCCCTATTCGAGCGCTGAATCCATTGCGCGGGCAAGCTCCACCAAACCCGCATCGACATCTTTGAGGTGGATACGCAACGCGCGACGACCGCCCTCCACCAGCACCTCGAAATCGCCGCTGGCCTGCGCTGCCTTCACGACGCCGAAGCTGTAGGAATGGCCGGGTACGTCGATATCCACCGGATCGTCGCAGGTGACCTGCAGGAACACTCCGGAATTCGGCCCGCCTTTGTAGGCCTGCCCGGTCGAATGTTGAAAACGGGGTCCGAAGCCGAGGCACGTGGCTGCTCGCGTCTTGTCGCGAATACGCGCGCGCATCGCGGTCAAAGCCTGCGTATGCGCCTCGTTGCGCTCGATGTAGGCCAGCAGCGCAACGTAGTCGCCCGACATTGCGCCGGCATGCACACGGCCGAAATGGCTCTTCAGATAGCCAGTCAACGTGTTATGTCGCCCGAGCTCAGCGGCATTGCGTGGGTCGGCATAGAGAGCCAGCCCGTTCTCGCGGAATACCGGCGTCTCTCCCGGCAAGCGATGCGTCTTTTCATAGTCATTGGTCAGTGCGCGCGTCTTTTCCTTGCTTGCTTCGACATCCGGTTGATTGAACGGATCAATGCCTATGATCGCGCCGGCGACCGCTGTGGCAATCTCCCAGCGGAAGAATTCCTGGCCGATGTGCCAGATATCCTTCACGCTGATCCGCGCCACCGGATGGCCTGCCTTCTCCAGCGTTGCCATTGCCTGGCGCTGTGACGGATCATGCTGCCCTTCCAGTTCCAGATAGGCGAAGAACCGGTCTTTGCCATAACGTTCCGGTGTGGCAAACGGCTCATCGGCCAACGGGATCAGCCCACGCCCGTGCTTGCCTGTGCTCTCAGCCAGAAGCTGCTCCAGCCAGGCGCCGAGATCGGCGATCCCCGGCGAGGCAATGATAGTAACTTTGTCGCGGCCGAAACGCGTGGCTGCAGTCCCCATGGCGATGCCGAGTTGTACGCCGGGGTTCTCCGCCGGCGGCACATCCGCGCCGCAAGCTCGTTGCATCGGCCGCACCGTTTCGAGCAAGCGTTTGACGTCAAGACCCATCGCCGCCGCAGGCACCAGGCCGAACTTCGACAGCACGGAGTAGCGCCCGCCGATCGAGGCTACGCCGTAGAAAATATGAGCAAAGCCGAGCTGTTTGGCACGTTGCTCAAGCGATGAACCTGGATCTGTGACCGCGACGAAGTGTTCGCCGGTTTTGCCCTTGCCTCGCACCGCGCAGATCCGATCGTAGAAATAGTCCATGAAAATGTTGGGCTCCAGCGTGCTGCCGGATTTGGAAGAGACGAGGAACAACGTCTTGCCGAGATCGACCGCCTGTTCAATCGCCTTGATCTGTGCCGGATCGGTGCTGTCCAGCATGTGGAAGCGTGGCCAGTTGGTCAGTTGTCCGAACGTTTTGCCGAACACTTCAGGCCCCAGGCTCGACCCTCCCATCCCAAGCAGCACGAGGTCGGTAAATCCGCTCTGCTTCACGTCCTTTGCAAAGGCAGTCAGTCGATCAATATCGGCCAGTTCCTGCTCGACGATGTTCAGCCAGCCGAGCCATTCGTCCTCGTCGGTCCCGGCCCACAACGACGTATCGCCCGCCCAAAGCCGCCGAATACGCCCGCCCGCACGCCAGACTTCCATCTCAGCGTCGAAGGCAGCCTTCATCTTAGGAGAGCCCAGCCCGATCTCCATGCTGGCGCGATCGCCCTCCAGAAGTTCGCGTCGCTGCCGCGCGATGGCGCCGAACAGCTTGTCGAACGAACCCGCGAATTGTTGCACACCCTCTGTGACAAGTTCGTCCGTGACCTCCTTCAGCGAGACGCCACGCCGCTCCAGTTCAGCGAGCACCGCGCGCGCTTCGGCTATGTCCTGCTCGATGACGTCGGGTGTCGCCTTACCGTGTTCGCGGAACGCATCCATCGTCGCCGGCGGGATGGTGTCCACGGTGTCGCGGCCGATCAGCGCCTCGACATACATCGTGTCCTTGTAGGCGGGGCTTTTTGTGCTTGTGGATGCCCAGAGCAGACGTTGTGTCTTCGCACCCGCCACGGCCAGACTCTGCCAGCGCGATCCGGAGAACTGCGCTTTGTAGCGAACGTAGGCGAGTTTCGCGTTGGCGATTGCCGCCTTGCCGCGCAGTCGGTCCGCCACCCGTTTGTCGCCGAGCTTGTCCAGCCGTTTGTCGATCGCGACATCGATGCGGCTGACGAAGATGCTTGCGACGCTGCCGACCTTCGAGATGTCGCCGCCGGCGCGCTTCAAATCCTCAAGTCCGGAAATATACGCCTCGACCACCTGCTCGTAGACTGTTACGGAAAACAGCAGTGTGATGTTAATGTTCAGCCCACGACCGGTCAGTTGGCGGATCGCAGGGATTCCGGCCGGCGTCGCCGGCACCTTCACCATCAGATTGGGACGCTGCACCGCCGCCCACAGCCGCAACGCTTCGGCTACCGTCGCTTCGGTATCGTTGGCCAAATAGGGTGAGCATTCCAGGCTGATATAGCCGTCGCGGCCATGCGTCTGCTCGTAAACCGGACGCAGCACATCGGCGGCGGCGCGAATATCGTCAATCGCCAAATGCTCGTAGATTGCCGAAATGCCATGGTCGGCCTTTGCTTGGAATTGTTTTAACGCGTCTTTGTATTCCTCACTCTCGCCGATCGCCTTCTCAAAAATCGAGGGGTTTGACGTGATGCCTTTAAGCCCGTCGCGCTCGATCAGCGTGCGCAACTCGCCCTTTTCGATCAAACTGCGTTTAAGATAGTCAAGCCAGGGCGACTGGCCGCATGCTTCGAGTTGCTTCAGCGGATTCATACCGTTGGACTCCTGTGCTTCGCAATTTGCTCCTTGGCCGCGGCGAGCACCTTTTCCGGCGTGAAGCCGAATTTCTTCATGAGATCCTTGATCGGCGCCGACGATCCGAAAGTGTGCATGCCAATCCTGGCGCCGTTCATGCCGGTGTAACGATCCCAGCCGATCACCGCGCCCGCCTCCACCGAAACGCGCGCCGTTATGTCCGGCGGCAGCACGCTGTCGCGGTAGGCCTGATCCTGCTGTTCGAACAATTCCCACGACGGCATGCTGACCACGCGCGCAGCAATACCTTCCTGCTTAAGCGTCTCATAGACTTCAACGCAGAGTGCAACTTCGCTGCCGGTACCAATCAGAATCACCGCCGGTTGGCCACTTACGGCATCGGCCATGACATACGCGCCGTGCGCGACGCCGGAGGCCGTGGCATAACGCGTGCGGTCGAAGGTCGGGAGCGGCTGGCGGCTCAGCACCAGACAGGCCGGCTGATGCTTTAACCCGATGATGACGCGCCATGCCTCGGCGACCTCGTTGGCATCAGCCGGCCGTAACGTGATCAGACCAGGAATCGCACGTAGCGCGATGAGCTGCTCGACCGGCTGGTGCGTCGGACCGTCCTGCCCGAGGCCGATCGAATCATGCGTGAAGATGGTAACGACCGGGAGCCGCATCAGCGCACTCAAGCGGATGGCCGGCTTCATGTAATCGGAAAAAATGAGAAAGGTGGATCCGTAAGCGCGGATTTTTGACAATGCGAGCCCATTCACAATCGCGCCCATGGCGTGTTCGCGAATGCCGAAATGCAGATTGCGGCCCCCGTAAGTGTCGGCTTCGAAATCCTTGGCTGCTTCAAATGTCAGACGCGTCTTGGTTGATGGCGCGAGATCCGCCGCGCCGCCGATCACCCAAGGATAACGCGACGCGATGGCATTTAGCACCTTGGCGGATGAATCGCGAGTCGCGAGACCTTTTGAATCGGTCGGGAAGGTGGGTAAGTCAGCGTCCCAGCCTTTGGGTGGTTCGCGCATCTGCATGCGCTCAAGCTGGTCGGCGAGGTCTGGGTATTTGGCGCGGTAAGCCCCCATGTGCGCCAACCAGGTCGTGCGAAGATCGCCGCCGCGCTGGCCAAAGCCTGAACTAAAGTGTTCGCGCACTCCCTCAGGCACGAGAAACTTGGCATCTTCCGGCCATCCATAGCTGCGCTTGGCCAGACGAATCTCCTCGACACCGAGCGGCTCGCCATGGGCAGCGCTGGTATCGTGCTTATGCGGAGCTCCGTAGGCGATATGGCTGTCGACGATGATGAGGGTAGGTGCGTCCTCCGCCCGGCGAAATGTCTCAATCGCTTGTGCGATCCGCTCCGTGTCATTGGCGTCACCAACCAACTTCACGTTCCAACCATAGGCAAGGAAGCGCGCCGCGACGTCTTCGCTAAAGGCGAGATCGGTGTGACCTTCGATCGTTATGCGGTTGCTGTCGTAAATCCAGCACAGGTTTCCTAGCATCAGGTGGCCCGCGAGGGAGGCTGCTTCGCTGGTGACGCCCTCCATCATGTCGCCATCGCCGCATAACGCATAAACGTCGTAATCGAATACAGCAATGTCCGGGCGATTGAAGTGCTGCGCCAGCCAGCGCTCAGCAATGGCCATGCCGACGCTCGTCGCGCAGCCCTGTCCGAGGGGCCCAGTTGTTGTCTCGACGCCCGCGGTCAGTTGATATTCAGGATGCCCTGGGCATTTGCTGCCGATCTCGCGGAAACGCTCGATGTCGTCGAGCGTGACCGCAGGCTCGCCGGAACGCTGGTCTTCGGAGTAAACCGCCTTGACGCCGGTGAGATGCAGCATCGCAAAGAGCAACATCGAGGCGTGCCCATTTGACAGCACGAAACGATCGCGGTTCGGCCAGATCGGATCGTCCGGATCAAACCGCAGAAAATGCTGCCATAACGTATAAATCACCGGTGCTAAGGCCATCGGTGTACCGGGGTGGCCCGAATCGGCTTTCTGCACCGCATCCATCGACAAAGTACGGATCGTGTTTATGCAGAGCTCATCAATCGAACGATCGCCCGCCGCTGTCAGATGACCGCCTTTCCGTAACTGGTCGGCTGTCTTTTCAGCGCTGTCGAAAATGGGAGCGTAATCTCGGACCGCCATGCTTCCTCCCTGGTGCCGAAAGATTTAAATCGGCGCCAAGGCCCTAAAGCGGCGTCCGGGCTGAAGAAGCAGCAGGTCGTCACAAAAGGGGGCCTCGGCCCTCGCCGAATAGGTCACCCCGATAATCTCAACGATCTCGCTGCGAATTGGTTCATTGTGGGGTGAGGAACTATAAAATGCAAGAATTGCGCGGTTTTGCCTAAGTTGCCACCCGAGTTAAATTTTCGACAGGTTCAGGCACCTCAAGGTGGCGGGGCCGCCTTCAAGGAATTATCGGCGACGCGGGTTTGCGAGCGCTGTTCAGCCGGCTTGCGATCGTGGGCGAGGTTGCTCGCGGTATTGACCAGTGCGAGGTGCGAAAAGGCCTGCGGAAAATTGCCGACCAGGCGGCGCGTGCGCGGCTCATATTGTTCGCTCAGCAGTCCGAGGTCGTTGCGCAACGACAACAGCCGCTCGAAAAGCCGCACGGCGTCGTCGCGGCGACCGAGCATGAGATAGGCATCGGCCAACCAAAAGCTGCAGGCCAGGAACATCCCCTCGCCAGTCGGTAGACCGTCATCGGATGTCCCGGTGTCATAGCGGCGCACCAACCCGTCGTGCATCAGCCCGCGCTCGATCGCCTCAATGGTTCCGATGATGCGTGGGTCGTGGGGCGGCAGAAATCCGATCGCCGGCAGCAGCAGCAGGCTGGCGTCGAGCTCCTTCGAACCGTAGCTGCGCACAAAACTGCCCAGTTTGTTATCGAAGCCGCGCTCGCACACGTCGTTATGGATAGCCTCGCGAATATCGCGCCAGCGATCGAGCGGGCCCGACAGATTGTAGAGCTCGGCACTCTTGATCGCGCGGTCGAACGCCAACCAGGCCATTGCCTTGGAATAGGTAAAATGTTCGCGCCCGCTGCGCACTTCCCAGATTCCCTCGTCGGGCTCAGGCCAGATTTTTTCCAGATGCGTGAGGAATTCTCGCTGCATGGCCCAGCCCGCCTCGTTGGCGCCAAGGCCGCCTTGTCGCGCCTGATGCAGCGCGTCCATCACCTCGCCGAAAATATCGAGCTGAAGCTGGTTGTGCGCGGCATTTCCGATGCGCACCGGCTGTGAATTTTCGTAACCCGGCAGCCAGGTTACCTCCCATTCGGTCAGGCGCCGCTCGCCGCGTAATCCGTACATGATCTGGATTTGACGCGGACTGCCGGCGGCCGCGCGCAGCAGCCAGTCGCGCCACATTTGCGCTTCGTCGTAGTAACCAGCATTCATCAGCGAGAGTAGCGTCAGCGTCGCGTCGCGCAGCCAGCAGAAGCGGTAATCCCAGTTTCGCTCGCCGCCGATGCATTCCGGCAGCGAGGTGGTGGCCGCCGCAGCCATTCCGCCGGTCGGCGCGTAAGTGAGTGCCTTGAGCGTGATCAGCGAGCGCGTCACGGCCTCGTTCCAAGGGCCCTTGATCTTATTGCGGGCGGCCCATTCCGTCCAGAACTCCTCGGTCGCACGTAGCTGTTCCTCGACACTGACCGGCTCGGGCACCGGCAGATGTGAGCGCGCGAAGGAGAGAACGAACGGCACCGTCTCTCCGGCCGCGACCTTGAAATCGCCGACGGTCTTGAAATTCTCCCCGCGCATCTTTGCGGGCGAACGCAGCACTGCCATGTCGGGACCAGCGATCCCGCGCAATGTAATGTCGTCGAGCCGTGTCACCCACGGCACAATAGCGCCATAGGCAAAGCGCAGGACCAACTCGCTGTGGAATGCGACGTGCCCGCGCTCGCCTCTGACGATCCGGATAAGTTGTGAATGCGGCCCGCGCGGCGGCATGAAATCGATCAGCACCGCTGCGCCCTCGTCAGTCTCGCAGCGAGTCTCCAGGATTAACGTGTTCGGCCGATAGCGCCGCGTGATTTTCACCGCGTCGTCGCGTGGCGCGATGCGCCAACGGCCGTGCTCGGACGTACCCAGCAGCGCCGCGAAGCAGGCATCCGAATCGAAACGCGGCCAGCACAGCCAATCGATCGAGCCGTCGCGGCCGACCAGGGCCGACGTGCCGAGATCGCCGATCATCGCATAGTCTTCGATGCGGGAGGCCATGATGTCCCCCTAACTTATTCGACATTCCAACCAACGGACAGATACTCCAAGGCTGTCAAGGCTGTAACATTGAACCGTCAATATTGCTCGCTTTTGCCGTCTGGGCCGGATAGGTCAGCACTCCGTCAGGCATCTGCGTGGCGCCCTTCGTCAGACTCGCTGGCGAGACGGCCTTCGGACCAAGGATATGAAACACGCTCTCGCCGGCGACGAGCAGGTAGTCCGCGATGATCCGGCGGTGGCACCGCCACCACACTG
>DAIMKK010000047.1:0-7371 GCA_036721745.1 Pseudolabrys sp.
CAACCGGTTCCGCGACCCCGGCACGCCGTTGCCGGCGCCGGACACGTCGCTGGTCACCGGCATGCCGGCAAAAACCGAAGCTTTCGATTTTTAGAACATAGCCTATCGGACCGGCAGGAATGTCGGGCCGACCGTGCGGACTGTCCGCTTGGCCGGATCGGTTTCGCCCGGCGTTTCCGCGGTCGCTGCCGGTTGCGGGGCCGCCGGTGCGGTCGCGCGTGGATCGGGACGGATCGGCTTACCATCGGCGCCGATGCGTGGCTGCGATAACCGCTTGGCGTTCTCCTCGGTGACGACGACGTCGCCCGGCGCTACCGTTTCGTCGGTCCCGTTGACCTTCAGCGCCTCCGCCCAGCTTTCGCCCGGCCGGCGGCAACTACAGGCCGGATTAAGCGCCTTGCGGTAGCTGAACGCGGTCGGCAGCTCGGAGTAGAGCCGGCCGTTAAGCGAGACCGCCTGCGTCACCTCCTCGCCTGGATTGTGATAGGTGTAGAGCGAAACTTCCGCCGCCGGGCACATGCGTTGGCAGGTCTGCTCGTCGTCGCGGAAGCGATCGGACGAGGTCGCAAACGATATCGGGAAATAAAAGCCGTCGCAGGTGCGCACGCAGATGGTGCGGAAAGTGCCGCCCATTTGGCCAGACGGCGCCGAGAATATGCCACCACGGTCGCCGAACAAACGATCGAAGAAGCCGCCCTGTTGGCCGGCGAGCGCGGCCGAACGATATTGCGCGCCGCAGCCGTTGTCGCCCAGTGCGATCAGCAGCGACTGCCGCTGGGCGGCACGTTGAGCGGTACCGCCGCTGAGCTGCTCGAGCTGATTTTGCAGGCGCTCGAGCGCATTGCGCTGTTGGTCGATCTGCCGGCTAAGCCCACCGCACTGCGGCGGCGCATTGCTGAAAATCGAGAAGAAGCCGGAACTTTCGCACCCCATGCGGCGCGATTGCGCGACCAGCCGGTCGACCTCGAGCTGCTGGCGGTTGACCGCGTCCTCGGCGCCGCGAATTTGCTGCGCACGCGCCGGATCGCTGTTGCCGCGGTCGAGCGAAGCCAGCTGGGCTTCCAGCCGCTGGCAGGTCGGGTTCGGCGACTGCGCAATCGCGCTGGCGCACGACGCAAGCGTCGTCACCGCAATTGCTACAATCTTGAGCGCGCGCCCGTTCATGGTCGGTATTCTATCGCTAAAAGCATGGCGGTGCGAGCCTCGTACTCAATGGGGCCGTGCGGCCTCTGCGCGCAGATTCCACAACACGCCAGCGACGATGATCAGGGCGCCAAGCAGCACGAAAATGTCAAGCCGCTCGCCGTAGAGCGCCCAGCCGACAACCGTGATCAGCGGAATACGCATGAAATCGAGCGGAATCACGAGCGTGGCATCGCCGGCGCGGAACGCATTGCTCAGGCAGTAATGCGACGTCAAGCCGGCAATGCCGACCCCAATTGCGGGCAAAATATGGCGCGTTTCGAGATGGAAAAACACCGTCAGATCACTGCCGAGCAGCGATAACGGCAACTGGATCACCGCCATCCAGTATACGATTCCGAAGGTGGTCTCGGTCATGGTCAGCTTCTTTGTGGTGACCATGGTGATGGCGTAGCCGAATGCGGCCGCCAGCACGAGAAAGACCGCCGGGTTAAAGCTGGCGATGCCAGGCCGCAGGATCACCAGCACGCCGATCAAGCCGAGCACGACCACACCGATACGGCTCGGCGTGAGCCGCTCGTGCAGCAACCAGACTGCGAGCAACACGGTCCAACCCGGCATGGTGAATTCGAGCGCGAACACCATGGCGAGCGGCAGCATTGTGATGCTCACCGCCCAGGCATATTGCGAGGCGTAGTGCACGGAGTTGCGCAGCAGGTTCAGCTTCATGCGGCGCGGTAGCGCGTGCACGCGTAAATCCGGGCGCACCGCCAAGAGGACGAGCAGCACCAGCAAAGCGACGCCGCTGCGAATGGTGAGAATCTCGAAAATGCTCAGGCCTGCTTTGGCCAACTCGCGGATCGACACCGCCATGACCGAAAACGAGAGCAATGCGCCGACCATCCAGAGGACGACACGGGCGAGCTTGCTGGTGGCCACGGGTTGGTTCGCCAAGAAGGGAGGGGGTGCGGGTCGCGGGCCGTGGTCTAGCAGGCCATCGGCTTGCCGTCACTCCGCGTCCGGCTGATTCTCGGGCCGCGCCTTGTCGAAGGCCGGCAACTTCAGGCAGGCCGACTCGACCGCAACGATTTTGGGAAATTTATCGAGCGGCACCTTCAACCGCCGCGCATTGAACACCTGCGGTACCAGGCAAATGTCGGCGAGCGTCACGTGGGCGCCGCAAGCATAAGGCCCGGGTGCAATCATCGCCTCGATCGCCGTGAAGCCTTCGATCACCCAATGATGATACCAGGCGTCGATCTCCGGCTGCTCGTGTTTGAGTTGGCGTTTGAGATAGCGTAGCGCGATCAGATTGTTGAGCGGATGAATATCGCAGGCGACCATTTGCGCGATGGCGCGCATCTTGGCGCGTTCGAGTGCGTCGGCCGGCAACAGCGGCGGCTCGGGAAAGATGTCGTCGAGATATTCGATAATCGCCAGCGATTGCGTCAGCACCTCGCCGCTGGAGAGTTCGAGCGCCGGTACCCGCATCTGCGGATTGATGGCTCGGAATTCGGGCGTGTGTTGGCTGCCGCCATCCTTGGTCAAATGGATGGACACCATCTCGTAGGGCAGCCCCTTGAGATTGAGCGCGATGCGCACCCGATAGGCGGCGGACGATCGGAAATACGTGTAGAGCTTCATGTTCACCACCCGGCCGGCAAAACCAACGTCACGGGCAATTTACCTGCAGTTGGGGCGGTTGGCGATATCGTCGTGAGGGCCGCGGCTGCCGTATTGCCGTGATAGGCTATGTGCGCTCATAGGCGAGGTGAGTGGGGACGACCATGCAACAGGCGACGCGTCTGCTCATTCCGCCTCTCGGCGTCATCTATCGCACTTTCGCGCCGATCACCGAGCCGTTGATCCGCGTGGTGGCTGGCGGCTCGCTGGCCATGCACGGCTATCCGATCCTGTTCGGCAATATCGCCGCCGCCGCCAAGTTCCTCGAGAGCACCGGTTTCCAAAATGGTATATTCTGGGCCTATGTGGTCGGCGTGGTGGAGTTCGTGTGCGGTTTGTGTTTGGCGCTCGGGTTTCTGACCCGGCTGGTTGCCGCGCCGATCATCGGTTTTCTCATCATCGCCATTGTCACCTATCATTGGCAGTTCGGATTCGCATGGGAGAACCGCGGGATCGAATATCCGCTCTTCTGGTCGATCGTGGTATTGCATTTCCTGGTGCGTGGCGGCGGTCCGTGGTCGCTTGACGCGCTGATTGGCCGGGAGCTGTGATGGCATGACCGCCAAAAGTTTTGCCTCCACCGACGACATGGCCGAGAAGAAAGTCGCGCTCGACCAAATTGGGACCGGGCTTTACGCCTACACCGCCGAAGGCGATCCCAATTCCGGCATCATCGTCGGCGACGACGGCGTCATGGTGCTCGATGCGCAGCCGACGCCGGCGATGGCCGATGAGCTGATCGCGCGCGTCGCCAAGGTGACCGACAAGCCGATCAAATATGTCCTGCTCACGCACTATCACGCGGTGCGCGTGCTCGGTGCCTCGGCTTTCAGGGGCGCCGAGATCTTAGCGTCCGACGCCACGCGCGGCCTGATCGCCGAGCGTGGCAAGCAGGACATGGAATCCGAGATCGGCCGCTTCCCGCGCCTGTTCCGCACCGTGGAGTCGATTCCCGGCCTGACCTGGCCAACGGTTACATTTCCCGACCAGATCTCAGTCTGGCTCGGCCAACGCGAGGTCCGCATCATGCATGCCGGCCGCGGTCACACCGCCGGCGATCTGATCGCGGTGGTGCCCGATGCGGGCGTGGTGTTCGCCGGCGATCTGGTCGAATACAAATCTGCCTGCTATTGCGGCGACGCGCATTTTACCGATTGGCCGACGACGCTCGATAATCTCGCCGAATTGCAGGCTGTCGCGATGGTGCCCGGCCGCGGCCCCGCGCTAACCACGCCGGATATGGTGGCGGAGGGCATCGCGCTCACCAGCGATTTCATCGCGACGCTCTATGGCTCGGTGAGCGAGAGCATCGCCAAAGGCCGGTCGCTGAAAGACGCCTTCTACTTCGTGCGCCTGGCCATGGACTCGAAGTTTAAGACCTTCACGCTCTACGAACACTGCCTGCCGTTCAACGTCGTGCGCGCCTATGACGAGGCGCGCGGGATCGAATGGCCGGTGATTTGGACCGCCGAGCGCGACCGTGAAATGTGGGCCGCGCTGCAGGGTTGAGGATTTAGCGCGAGCAGACGATGGCGACGACGTCGCAGTTGCTGTTGCGACAGCCGCCGGAGCCGCCGGTCGGGATCGCGCCGGTGATATCGTCGCGGTCGACCTTGCGGTACGACATGGCCGAGGCGAATTGGTGGTTCTTGCAATAAGCGTTGGCCGCCGCCGCGCCGCACCTGTCGCCCGAGGAGAGGCAGCGGTCGATGCCGTAGCCGTCTCCGTCATTGGCGATGATGAACATGCGCCGCTCGGCCTGCGCGGATGTGACGGTGCAAACGCAGAGAACGGCGGCTAATCCGGCCAGAAGTGTACGCATGACAAAGCCCGCGTTTTTTGGAGGCGCCAGCCCCGGCGCCGGCCGTTAGAATGCGAGCTAAATCGTTAAGGTCTGCTTAACCCTAGCGTCGCCGGCCGTTCGGGTCTTGACGGTCCAGGCGCAACGCATCATTGTGCGCCGGTCATGAACGGCCTTAACCATATCTGTGGCATTTGCCGCGAGATTATTAGCTAGCGCACCACGCTGGCTGCGGCCGTCTTTTCTCCATCGAGATAAAGCAACGCCCGGGGCCAGCAGGCGCCAGAGGAACGCTGCGCGATGGAGCTCAGGCTCTACGATACGCTGACGCGCGAGAAGCGGGAGTTCATCCCGCTCGATCCCGCGCGCGTGCGTATGTATGTGTGCGGGCCGACGGTCTACGACTTCGCCCATATCGGCAATGCGCGGCCGGTGATCGTGTTCGACGTGTTGTTCCGCCTGCTGCGGCATCTGTACGGGGCGGAGCACGTTACCTACGTGCGCAACGTCACTGACGTCGACGACAAAATCAACGCGCGCGCCGCCGAGCGTGGTATTTCGATCCAGGAACTGACCAAAGCGACATACGAAAATTTCAAATCCGATGTCGAAGCGCTCGGGTGCCTGCCGCCGACGGTCGAGCCGCGCGCCACCGAGCATATCGAGCAGATGAAAGTGCTGATCGACCGGCTCGTAAAAAACGGCCACGCCTATGTGGCGGAAGACAACGTGCTGTTCCACGTGCCATCGATGCCGGATTACGGCCAGCTCTCGAAACGCCTGCTGGACGAGATGATCGCCGGCAGCCGCGTCGAGGTCGCGCCCTACAAGAAAGACCCGCAGGACTTCGTGCTGTGGAAGCCGTCGAAGCCGGGCGAGCCAAGCTGGCCGTCGCCGGCCGGCATCAAGACGCCGGGCCGACCGGGATGGCACATCGAGTGCTCGGCCATGGCCTGGAAGCATCTCGGCGAGACGTTCGACATCCACGGCGGCGGCATCGATCTGGTGTTTCCGCACCATGAGAACGAGATCGCGCAGTCGCGCTGCGCCTTCCATACGCCGGTGATGGCGAATTATTGGATGCACAACGGCTTCCTGCAGGTGGAAGGCGAGAAGATGTCGAAGAGCCTCGGCAACTTCGTGACCATCCATGAATTGTTGAAGGATTGGCCGGGGGAGGCCGTGCGGCTCACCATGTTGCAAACGCATTACCGGCAACCGACCAATTGGACGGTCGGGGGCTTACGCGAAGCGCAAAAGACCCTCGATCAATGGCATGCGCTGACCGCCGATGTGCAGCCGGGCTACCTGTGCGCCGACGCGCTCGACGCACTGCTCGACGATCTCAATACGCCGAAGGCTTTCGCGGCGTTGCACGAATTGCGCGGTGAAGCGGCTAAGGGTGCCAAGCCCGCGGCCGCATGCCTGAAGGCGAGCGCGCAATTGATCGGCTTGCTGCACATGCCGACCGCGGCCTGGGTCGCGTTCCGGCCGGCCTCGCTAGTGATCGACGAGAACAAGATCGTGTATCTGATCGACGCGCGCAACGCGGCTCGCAAGGCCAAAAATTTCAAGGAATCCGACCGCATCCGCGATGAGCTTGCCACCATGGGCGTGGTGTTGAAAGACTCCAAGGACGGCACCACCTGGGAGATCGCGCGATGATGGCGCGCGCGCACCCAAAGCTCTCGCTGCGGCCGTTCCTGCCGGCGGACGCGGCGCTGCTACGCGAAATCTTTCGCGACAGCATCGCGGACTTGACCGACGAGGACTACACTCCGGCGCAGCAAGACGCATGGGCCTCCGCCGCCGATGACGAAGCTGAATTCGGTAAGCGGCTCGGCAGCCAATTGACCCTGGTCGGCACGCTCGAAGGCTCGCCGGTCGGCTTTGTTTCGCTTGCCGGCAAGGACAAGATCGACATGCTTTACGTGCATCCGGCGGCCGCCGGGCAGGGCGTCGGCGCCATGCTGGTCGACGCGCTGGAAAAGCTCGCCGGCTCGCGCGGTGCGGCTCTGCTTGCGGTCGATGCCAGCGACTCAGCGCGCGGCTTCTTCGAAAAGCGCGGCTACGTCGCCCAGCAGCGCAACACCGTTTCCGTCGGCGATGAATGGCTTGCCAATACCACGCTGCACAAAACGCTGAATAGCTCGCAACTTGCCGCCAAACGGGAGGCCTCATGACCAAGCCCGACACACCGTTCCCGCGCCATTGGCTCTATTACATCGTGCTCAAATACGGCGTGATCGCCGTCGCGGTGCTGATCGCCCTTTATGTCGTTTACCGGTTGACCTGAACCTGCCATGGCCAAGGAACGCCTCTATCTATTCGACACCACGCTGCGCGACGGAGCGCAGACCAATGGCGTCGATTTCACGCTCGCCGACAAGCTGGCGATCGCCGGCATGCTCGACGGGCTCGGGATCGACTATGTTGAAGGCGGCTACCCGGGCGCCAATCCGACTGACACCGAGCTGTTCAGCGAAGGTCGCAAATTTCACACCACGTTCACCGCCTTCGGCATGACGCGCCGGCCGGGCCGCTCGGCCTCGAACGATCCGGGCTTGGCCTTGCTGCTCGATGCCAAGGCCGATGCCATCTGCTTTGTCGCCAAGGCTTGGGACTACCACGTGCGCGTGGCACTGGAGACGACCGAGGAGGAAAACCTCGCCTCGATCCGCGACAGCGTGCGTGCGGCCAAAGCCAAAGGCCGCGAAGTGCTGCTCGACTGCGAACATTTCTTC
>DAIMKK010000047.1:7381-11328 GCA_036721745.1 Pseudolabrys sp.
CCGGCCTACGCGCTGGCTTGCGCCAAGGCGGCCTACGCCGAAGGCGCGCGCTGGGTCGTGCTGTGCGACACCAACGGCGGTACGCTGCCGCACGAGATCGAAACGATCGTGGCTGAGGTCTGTAAGACCATCCCCGGCGATCATGTCGGCATCCACGCCCATAACGACACCGAGCAGGCGGTCGCTAATTCGTTTGCCGCGGTGCGCGCCGGCGCGCGGCAGATCCAAGGCACGCTTAATGGTCTGGGCGAGCGCTGCGGCAACGCCAACTTGGTGTCGATCATTCCGACGCTCAAGCTCAAACCTGAATTTGCCAAGGCCTTCGATATCGGCGTCTCCGACGCCGCGCTCAAGAAGCTGGCGCAGGTTTCGCACGCGCTCGACGAGCGGCTCAACCGCGGCTCCAACCGGCACGCGCCCTATGTGGGTGAGAGCGCCTTCGCCACCAAGGCCGGCATCCATGCCTCCGCCATTGCAAAAGACCCGGCGACCTATGAGCACGTGGCACCCGACAGCGTCGGCAACAAGCGCAAGGTGCTGGTGTCGGAGCAGGCCGGCAAATCCAACATTCTGGCCGAACTCGAACGCATCGGCATCAAGGCCGACAAGGACGATCCGCGCATCGGCCGCCTGTTGGAAATCGTCAAGGAGCGCGAGACCATCGGCTATGCCTATGAGGCCGCCGATGCATCGTTCGACTTGCTCGCGCGCCGCACGCTCGGCACGGTGCCGAATTATTTCGACGTCACCCAGTTCGATATCAATGTCGAGCAGCGCATCAACGCCAAAGGCGAGCGTGTCACCGTCACCATGGCGGTGGTCAAGGTGAAGGTCGGCGACGACGCCATGATTTCGGCGGCGGAGGGTAACGGCCCGGTCAACGCGCTCGACCTCGCATTGCGCAAGGATCTCGGTCAGTATCAGAAATACATCGATGACCTGAAACTGATCGATTATCGCGTGCGCATCCTCGACGGAGGCACCGAGGCTGTCACCCGCGTGTTGATCGAGAGCGAAGACAAGAGCGGCGATCGCTGGACCACTATCGGCGTGTCGCCCAATATCATCGACGCCTCATTCCAGGCGTTGATGGATTCCATCATTTATAAGCTGGTGAAATCCGGCGCCCCGGCGTGAGATAATCCCGCCATGATTGATCATGTCTCGATTGCCGTCCGCGATCTCAAGGCGGGGGAACGCTTCTACACCGCGTTGCTCACTACGCTCGGCATGAGCAAGCTGCGCGAATGGCCGGACGCCGCGATCGGCTACGGCAAGAAATATCCCGAGTTCTGGATCAATCGGCGCAAGGACATGGCGCCAGTAGCCGCCGACAGCGGCATCCACATCTGCTTGCGCGCAAGCGATACTGCGGCAGTCGATGCCTTCCATGCTGCGGCGCTCGCCGCCGGTGGTACATCCGACGGCGCGCCGGGCTTGCGCGCGCAATATCACGAGAATTACTACGCCGCGTTTATCCGCGATCCGGACGGCAATCGTATCGAGGCCGTGTCGTTCGTGAGATAAATGCTAAAGTTTATCTGCGTCGGCCGCCGTCAACTTCTTGGCTGTTTCCGGCAACGCTGCGACCGCTTTTTGCAGCATCGGCAGAATTTCGTCGACCTTGTCGGACACTAGAAGATCGAAGTTCAGGTCGCCGCGGATGAATTCTAGCGTCTTCATGTGATCGAGCAGCGCGCACAGCGGCTGCCAAAAACCTTCGATATTGGCGAGCAGGATTGGCTTCTTGTGGCGGCCGAGTTGCGCCCAGGTCATTTGTTCGACGATCTCCTCCAGCGTGCCAACCCCACCCGGCAGCGCCACGAAGGCGTCGGCCAACTCGAACATCTTGCGTTTGCGCTCGTGCATGTCGCGCGTGACGATCAATCCGTGCGCGCCCTTGATGGCGTGCTCCCGCGCCACCAGGAATTCCGGGATGATGCCGGTGACCTCTCCGCCGTGAGCGAGTACGGCCTCCGCCAGCTCGCCCATCATGCCGACGTGGCCGCCGCCATAGACCAGGCCGATGCCGTTCTTGGCCAGGATCGCGCCGAAGGCGCGAGCGGCTTCTACAAAGGCCGGGTCGGTGCCCGGCCCGGAGCCGCAATAGACGCATATTTTTCGGATTTTGCTGGGGTTTTCTCGTTCGTTCATGCCCTGCATGTGCATCGCGTCTGCGGCAGCGTCAAGGCGGCGGCCGAAAATCCTCGAATGGCGCGCCATACCGGCGGGCAGGGTGATTACGGCTGAGAATCCTCCTATATGAATGCCCTGA
Organism: Pseudolabrys sp.; assembly: GCA_036721745.1. Lineage (GTDB taxonomy): Bacteria > Pseudomonadota > Alphaproteobacteria > Rhizobiales > Xanthobacteraceae > Pseudolabrys. The sequence continues at coordinate 9,657 of DAIMKK010000047.1, forward strand.
ATGAGCGACCACCACCACCACCGCCGAGCCACCGAGCAACCTGCCGTCTCCGCCAGCCGCGGCGCGCTGCTCACCACCGTGATCCATTTGTGGCCCTATATCTGGCCGTCCGACCGCCGCGACCTGAAACTGCGGGTGATCGGCGCCATGGCGCTGCTGCTGGTCGCCAAGCTCGCGACCGTCGCGGTGCCGTTCACCTACAAATGGGCGACCGACGCGCTCGCCGGCCATGGCAGCGCCCCGGTCGCCGCTTCTGATTGGTTGGTCTGGGCGCTGGCCGCACCCATCGCCATGACGATTGCCTATGGCGGCATGCGCATCCTGATGGCGGCGCTCACGCAATTGCGCGACGGCCTGTTCGCCAAGGTGGCGATGCACGCGGTGCGCCGGCTCGCCTTCCGCACCTTCGTGCACATGCACGAGTTGTCGCTGCGCTTCCATCTCGAGCGCAAGACTGGCGGGCTCACCCGCGTGCTCGAGCGCGGCCGCAACGCCATCGAAACCATCGTGCGGATGGTGATCCTGCAGCTCTCGCCCACCATCATCGAGCTGGCCCTGATCGTCGGCGTGCTGATGTGGCAATTCGACTGGCGCTACGTTCTGGCGATTATGATCACCGTCGCCGTCTACATGACCTACACCTATCACGCCACCGAATGGCGCATCGGCATCCGCCGCCGCATGAACGAAAGCGACACCGACGCCAACGTCAAGGCGATCGACTCGCTGCTCAATTACGAGACGGTGAAATATTTCAGCGCCGAGCAGCGCGAGGCCGAACGCTACGACAAGTCGATGGCGCGCTACGAGGACGCCAGCACCCGGGCCTATACCTCGCTCGCAGTCCTTAATGCCGGGCAGGCGGTGATCTTCACCTTCGGGCTCGCGGCCGCCATGGTGATGTGCGCCTACGAGATCCAGGCCGGCACCAAGACGGTCGGCGATTTTGTGCTGATCAACGCCATGATGATCCAGCTCTACCAGCCGCTCAATTTCATGGGCATGGTCTATCGCGAGATCAAACAGGCGGTGACCGACATCGAGCTGATGTTCTCAATCCTGGCGCGCGAGCCGGAAATCAAGGACATCACCGGCGCGCCGGCGCTGAAGGTGACCAGCGGCACCATCCGTTTTGAAAATGTGCGCTTCGCCTATGAGCCGGAGCGGCGCATTTTGAAGGGCGTCAGTTTCGACGTGCCGGCCGGCGAGACGGTGGCGGTGGTTGGGCCATCCGGCGCCGGCAAGTCGACGATCTCGCGGCTGTTGTTCCGCTTCTACGATTTGGCTGGCGGCCGCATCCTGATCGACGGCCAGGATATTGCCCGGGTCACGCAAGCCTCGCTGCGCCAGGCGATCGGCATGGTGCCGCAGGACACCGTGCTGTTCAACGACACCATCCGCTACAACATCCGCTACGGCCGCTGGGAAGCGAGCAATAGCGAGGTGGAGGAGGCTGCGCGCCTCGCGCAGATCGACGGTTTGATCCGGCTCGCGCCGAAAGGCTACGAAACCGAGGTCGGCGAGCGCGGCCTCAAGCTTTCCGGCGGCGAGAAGCAGCGCGTCGCGATCGCCCGCACCATCCTGAAGGCGCCGCCGATCCTGGTGCTCGACGAAGCGACCTCGGCGCTCGACAGCCACACCGAAAAGGAAATCCAGGACGCACTGGAGCGGG